>JAQGHJ010000824.1 GCA_028288905.1 Phycisphaerales bacterium
GCCGATGGCCCGCCGCCTGTTCACCCTCCTGTCGGCCTTGTCCCTCCTCGTTCTGCTGACGACCGCGGCCGCATGGGCTGCCACCGCCCGCGGGTGGGAGTTGACCCGGTGGGCGATGCGAAAGGCCAATGAGGGCGAGGGCACCGGGCGGCCCGCGTCCGGCTTCCGGTTGGGCAAGTCAGGGCTCGATTTGGAGTCGTACCGGCCGTTCCCGAAGCCGGTCTTGGGGCCGAGGCTCCTCGACCCGTACGACGCGGCGGCGAACGACCGGTTCTACGCTGAGGCGGCCCGCGCGAGCCGGGGCGAGGGGACCCGGTCGATCGCCGGGTTCATTTTCATCGCGTCGCACGTCATAAGTCACGACGGGACGCGCGTCACGGCCCCGGGCGGACAGCGGACGCTCATCGTCCCGTACTGGTTCCCGGCCACAGCGTCCGCAGCGTCGCCCGCCTACTGGGCTTGGTCGGCGGCCCGGCGGGCGCAGCGGCTCGGGCGGCTATCGGCCGGCCGCTGCCCCGCCTGCGGGTACGACCTGCGGGCGCGCCCCGGCCGGTGCCCCGAGTGCGGGGCGGAGCCGGAGGGGGCGGCGTGACGGCACCCGTCCGGCGGTACGATGTCCGCCGCCATGGTCCCCGTGATCCGCCTCCTGTTGCTGCTCGCCGGTGCCGCGATCTTCCTCGTCGGGTGCGCCGTGACGTTCGCCACGGTCGTCCTCCTGGTCCTTAACTGGGGCGAGATCGGGCGGAGCGTCGGGACTGGAGAGTTCGCCGGGATTTTGGTTCCGGCAGGCGGCCTGGTCGCGGCGGCCGGGTACCTCGTGCACGGGTCCGCCAAGGGGCTCAAGCCGCCGGGCCGCGCCCGCCGACGGACAGGCGGGTTCCCCGTGAAGGTCATCGAGGTCGAGCCGGGGAAGGTGACGCCGGCGTGACGTGGCACTGGTCGTACAAGTCTCTGCCGGAGCTGGCCGGGCTCACCGACGCGGAGAAGCGGGCGCTGGTGCTGCGGCTCCGCAACCGCGCCGAACACCGGCGGCCGTTTCTGGTCGTCACCGCCGCCGCGGGCGCGCTGCCCTTCCTGTTGCTGGCCGTGGGCGCGGAGGCGGGCGGGCCCGGGGTGCTCCGCTGGGCGTCGGGGGCCGTCGTCGCCGCCGGCCTCGCCGCCCTCGTGCTCTGGGACCAGGTCGAACTGCGGGCGCTGCGGCGGCTGCTGCTCCGCGAGCTGCCCGGCCGGTGCCGCGGGTGCGGGTACGACCTGACCGGGAACGCGAGCGGGGCGTGCCCGGGGTGCGGGCGGGCGGCGTGAGGTTTCCGAGGACGGGCCGGTGACGTCGGGCGGTCGGAAGGGACGAGCTGGGCGGAGGAGGCGGGCCCGGTCCACGCCGACGAGGCCGGGCGTTACCTTGCGCGTACGCTTGGGAATGGAAATTATGCAGCAAGAGGAACGCCCGCATCCACGCCACGCGAAGGCGTCGGCTCTGCACGACGAGCGGGCGGCCGAGCGTGAAGCGGAGCGCCTGCGGCTGATCCGGCAGGTGGAGGCGGCGTTCGACGGCGTCGAACTCGGGGACGGCGTGTCGTTGCACCAGGCGCGCGGGATGGACGACCACGCGTCCGACGCGGAGGTCGCGGCCGCCCGTGCGCTGGACGCCGAAGGTCGCTGGCAGGACGTGTCGGACGAGAAGCTCGACCGGTTGTCCGACACGTTGCCGTTCATGGACGCCGAGGGCTTCCGGTTCTACCTGCCGCGGTTCATGCTCTTCGCCCTGAAGCACGACGAGGGCCCGAGTACCGCGGGTCGTGGGCGTCCGACACCGCCGTCTACTGGACCGACCCGGGCCAGTCGGCGGACAAGGCCCGGCTCTTGACGCCGCAACAGCGCGACGCGGCGCGGGCGTTCAATGCCTTCTTCTACAGCGACGAGCACTGAGCGGCCTGACCGGGGTGCTGCATAACCCGCCGCTGGGGCGGACCGCGGTGGCCGCATAGTTCACCGGCGGTCGAGCGTCGCGCGTGCGCCGCCGCGGCCGCTCAACGGCATTACGTTATCCGGCATGAGGGCCCCCACAAGATGGCCGTCACCGTCCTCGCCCTCGATCTTGAGCGTACGTTGGTTGACGACGCGCTGAGCGGGCGGGCGCGGCCCGGCCTACGCGACTTCCTCACCTTCTGCCACGAGCGGTTTCGCCGGGTCGTCATGTTCACGACGGTGGAGGAGGCGGACGCCCGCGAGGTGATGTCCGATCTGGCGGGCGGCGGGCACGTCCCGCCGGCGTTGCACGCCCGCCTGGAGTTCGTCGACTGGTCCGGGCAGTACAAAGACCTCGCGTTCGTCCCCGCGGCGGCCCCCGACGAGGTGCTACTCGTCGACGACGACGCCGGATGGGTCCGGCTTGACCAGCGAGATCGGTGGGTGAAGGTCGCGCCGTGGGACGGCGGGCCGGACGCCGAGTTGGCTCGGGTTCGGACGGTGTTGGAGGGCTGGCTGGCCGATGCCGAACCGCGGCCGTCCGGCGGTGCCGGATAACCACCCGCTGCAGCGGACCGGGCGGGCGTCACCGGC
>JAQGHJ010000950.1 GCA_028288905.1 Phycisphaerales bacterium
GACCCGTTCAAAATCCTGCAGGTCCCTACGCGAGACGTCGCGAACCCCTAAGCCCGATTGGCTTGCGACGCCGCGAGCGGTGGGGATCATCTAGGGACGCCCTCCACCTGACGACGCCCTCCGCCCGGCGCAACCCTCCCCCTCACTTCCCCGCCGGGCTCGGGATCGCCCGCTTCAGCATCGCGTCCCGGGCCTCCCCCGGTGTCGCCGGCCACGCGGCTGGGTCCAGCCGACCGGGCCGCTCGCCCGTCACGGCGTACAACGTGCCGTGGGCCGGGGCGGGCGTCTCCAGTTCGCCGAGCACGTTCGGGTCCCGCATGCCGGTGAACGTGTAGACCTTGTCGGCCCGGGTGCTGGCGAACGCGTCGGCCGCGCTGCCGCCCCAGCCGATGCTGCCGAACGCCAGGTTCCCGACGCCGACCTCCTCCCGCTTCCAGTACGCCCAGGCCGGCCACCCGTGGGTCGTGAGGGACCGGACCAGCACGCCCTCGAACAGGTTGTGCCCCGAGTCCCGGCGGTTGCCGTGGAAGTTCACGTCCCCGGTCACGTCGAGGTCGAGGAACACGTTGAACGCGCAGGCCCGGCCGGACAGCGTGTCGCGGACGACGAGCCCGTGCCGGGTGTTGCGGATCGCGCATCGGGTCATCAACCCGCCGGTGACGGCGAAGTAGACGTTCCCGCTGCCGGCCGGCGACCCGGCCTCGCCCTTGTTGAACGCCCCGTCAATTAACGTGTCCCGCACCGTGGCCCGCCAACCGGCCGCCTCCAGCGGGTGGCTGCCGGAGTGCAGGACGTTCACGTTGTCGACCCAGCAGTCGGTCGCGTCGGCCAACAGTACGCCGCCGACGTGCAGGTCGGCCACGCCGCCCGGGTCGTTCGCCGCCCCGGCGACCCGCTCGGCGTACACGCCGAGCCCGAGACGGGCGACCTCGGCGTGCCGCACCGTCAGGTCCTCAAGCCCGGCCCGGGCGACGCCGGCGAACCGGACGGTGAACGCGTCGGCCGTCAGCCGCGGCGACCGCATCACGTTCTCGAGGACGACGAGGTCCTTCGCCTGCCCGCGGAGCACGACCCCGGGCCGCAGGTCGATCACCTTCTTGACCGGGTACGTGCCCGGCGACAGCAGGACGACCCGCCCGCCGCTGGTGGCGTCCTTGCCGCCCGCGCTGCCCGTGACCGTGCCCGTGACGTCTTTGCCCGCGGCGTCGACGGCCGCCTGCACGTCGTCGCCGGGCTTGAGCGTCCGGAAGACCGCCGTCGCGTCCCGGGCCGGAATGCCGCCGCGGACGCCGGCCGCCGCCCACTCCTTCATGTCCGAGTAATTCGGGTCGAACTGCGCCGGGTCGGGCTTCGAGTCGGCATCTCCGACCCGCGGGGCGGCACGGGCCGGGCTCGCGGCGAAGAGAAGAGCCGCGGCAACGGCGACGCGGGCGGACAGGCGGACGTGCGGCATGACGATGTTCCTCGCGGGACCGCGGGGTCGTCGCGCCGAGCCCCGCAACCGCGGGTACCGACCCCGGGCGGGGCTCGTTGACCGACGGTTCGCCGCCGCCCCTCACGTCCCGTGCTTGATGTGGTGGTCCGCGTACGCCTTGGCGATCCCGTAGATGGTCAGGTCGGGGACGACGCGGGTGATGATCTCCCACCCGTCGAACAGCACCTTGGCGTCCCCGCCGGTTGCGACGACCTCGGGCCACCGGCCGAGCTTCGTCGCGTACGCCTCGACGAGTTCCTTCACCATCCCCCGGACGCCGTGGTAGACGCCGTGGAGCATCGCCTGCTCGGTCGTCTGCCCGAACGGCTCGGCCGGCGGGACGAACGCCTCCGGCGGCACCAGTGGCAGGGCGGCCGTCCGCTCGTGCAGGGCGTCGAGCTGCATCCGGACGCCGGGCGCGATCGCCCCGCCGAGGAAGTCCCCGGCGTCGTTGCACACGTCGATCGTGATCGCCGTCCCGGCGTCGATCACCACCACCTCGCCCTCGACCTGCTCGAAGGCGGCGGCCATGTTCAGCACCCGGTCGACGCCGGTCTTCTCCGGCTCGTCCGTCAGCACCTTGATCGGCAGGTCCAGATCCCTGCCGACCCAGACGACCCGGCGGTCGAGCCGGTCGGACACGACCTGGTCGAGGGCGGCCTCGGCGTCCGGGTTGACGCCCGCCGCCACGACGGCCGCGTTCGCCCGGTCGGCGATCCGCTGCCACGCGGCCTCGACGGCCTTCGCCCACTCTTCCCGCCGCACGAGCGGCACCCGCTCCACCTCGCCCGTTAGCTCGCCGCCGACAAAGGTGCCCACGGCCAGCCGGCTGTTGCCGACGTTCACCACGACCAGGTTGATCTCCATGGTGGAATGATAGCGGGGATCGGGGGCGTGTCGGAATCAGAGTCGGGGGTACGATGGGGGTGGGGAATGAATTCCTCGTTTAGCCGATGGACCGCAGGTCTGCCCTCGCGGGGCAGCGGGCGGTGCTTGTGCGAGGGCGGACCTGCGGTCCAGCGGCTAAACGAGGAAACGTCCGCTTTCTCTGGTTCCTCTCGCCCCACCTCATCGCCCCGGCAACTTCTTCCTACCCTGCCACGGACGGGTCGGTCCCCAGCGTCCCGACCAGCTCCGTCAGGTACGCCGGAGCCCGCACCCGCGCCAGCTCGGCAGCCGCGTACTGCCGCCGGGTGGCGACCTCGAGGGCGGCCGCCTCGGCGGCGTACGCCGGCCGCTTCAGGAAGTCGTCGAGGTACGCGACGTGCCGCTGCCACAGCCGCTCGTCCACCCGCTGCTTGGCCGCCAGCCGGGCCTTGTACCAGTCGCTGGCCAGCAGCGACTCGCGGGTGAACAGCTTCCGCACGTCCGGGTGGTGGACGTCCTTCCCCTCGTAGCTGCCGTGCGCCATGATCGCGAGCAACGCTGCCAGCGGCGGGCACGCGTCCGCCACCGACCCGTCCTCGAAGTACTCCTTCGCCACCCGTTCCTGGGCCTCGGTGATGTTCTTTACCCCGTCGGCAAAGTCGTCCTTGCTCTGGGACTCGGGCTTCAGGATCGGCTCGTCGAACACCTTGCCCGGGTTGTCGAACAGCCGGCCGAAGAACGTCCGGACGAACCGGTACGTGATCCGGTACCCGAGCCGGCTCGCCAAGATCCGCTCGCCGTTGTGGTCGAAGTCGTCAATCTTCTCCAGGTACCCCTTGTCGATCAGGAACCGCGGGTCCCGCTCGGCCGCCGCCAGCCGGCACCAGATCTCCGGCACCAGCAGGCTGACGTCGTGGTCGACGCGGACGGTCGGCCCGACGTACCCGGCCGCCGTGCTGAATCCGCCGAGCCCGGTCAGCACGTAGCTGACGAGGGCGTTGTTCAGGTCGACGATCGGCCGCAGGGCGTTGAACGGACTTTTCGTCAGCGCGCCCTCGCTGCCGGCCCCGGTCGTGCTCGGGCTCTTGCCGGTCAGCGAGCTGACGAAGTCCATGAACAGCTCGGGCAGCTCCTGGTAGTGGATCGGGTTGTAGACGGCCAGCGCGCGGATGTTCGCCGCCCGGTCGGCCGGGTTGTTCCGCCGGCCGACCAGCACCGCGTCCACCGGCGTCAGCACCGCCTGCTTCGGCGGGACCGCGTGCCACAGCCGCAGCCCCTGCTCGGCCGCGTACTTCGGCAGCGGGTCGATCAGGTCCGGGCGGGTCTGGAGGTACCGGGGGTTGGCGGTCGGCTTCCCGTCCACGATCCGCGGCTCGGCCGAGCTGACCACGTACCCGCTCGTCTGCTCCGCCGCCGCCGCCAGCAGGTCCCGCATCGGCGGGGTGAACTGCTCGAACTCCGTCACCTTCCGCACCATTCGCCGGACCGCCTCCGGCGTCAGCGGCTCGTAGTTGCTGAAGAAGTTGTCCGCCCGGGACATGTCCAGCTCGGTCTGCTTGTCCAGCCCGCGGTGGATCGCGTCGTCCGGCCGCTGGAACAGCCGGTACTCGCAGTTCTCGCTGAACTTGAACGACAGCGGCCCGCCCGCCCCCGCCACGACGCGGTTCTTCATCGGCACCCGCCCGGCCGGCACGACGACGCTCGCGGTGATGTCGTCCTCGGTCTGCACCTTGGCGGCCGCTGCGAAGTCCTGCCGCAGCTTGTACGTCCGCCACGCCCCGCCCTTCATCAGCCCGACCCGCAGGTAAGTGCCGACGAGCGTCCGGTTCCCCATCTTCAGCTCGTGCCCGGGGAACCCGTTGATCACGTCCACCCCGAAGTGCTCCCGCCAGTTCTCGCCCCACTCGGGGCGGTAGAACCGCTTGATGATGAACACGATCGGGTAGATGTAGTTCGGCAGCGTCCCGAGCCACCCGTTGTACGCGTCGGAGTACTGCCGGCTCGGGGTCAGCAGCTTGATCACGCTCCCGAGCGACCGGTCCGGGCTGAGGATCTTGCGGCTCGCCCGGCGGTCCTTGGCGTAGTCCGGCTTCTCGATGGCGTCCGGGGCCCAGCGGTTGCCGTAGTCCCGTTCGATCACCCGCGCGACGAGGTCGAAGTCCTTCTCGACGTCGGACACGAAGATCGGGCCGTACAGCATGTAGTCGCGGATCGACTTGCTGATCTCGCTCTTGCCGCCGCCGCTGACCGTGCACGGCTTGTGGCAGAAGACGCCGTCCCCGTTCGTCCCGATGATCCGCCAGCTCGGGGCCCCCGGGTGCTTCTCGATGTGCAGCTTGAACCCGGACGGGTTCATGTACAGCTTGCCCGGCTCCATCGGGATCGCCCGCTCGCCGCCGTCCGGCCCGGCCCACCACACCTGCTGCCGGGCGACCGAAGCCCGGCACCCGTCCGGGATGTACACGAGCCGGGGGTCGAGCTTGTCGACCCCGTACCCCTCGGGCCGCACGTCCATCAGGTGCCCGTAGTCCCGGACGACGTCGGCGAACGTCCGCTTGTTCCCGCGGTTGGGGTCGGGGATGAACTCGTCCCCGAAGCTGTAGCTGGCGAACGCCAGCGCGCCGCCGGCGTGCTCCTCCTCGGTGTTCCCGAGCAGGTTCGTCGCGTACGAGATCTGCGTCTTCACTTCCTTTTTGCAGTAGCCGTAGTAGTTGTCCGCGATCAGCGTGACGATCACGCCGGCGGCCGTCCGGCAGGTGAGCTTGAACGGCGTGCCGTCGTTGTACGTCTCGGCCGGGTCACGCCAGCACATCTTGTCTCGCTTCTGGCGGGGCGTGGCGGCGTCGACGTGCGGCAGCCCCAGCTCCTTCTTAGTGACGGCCGTTAGGTGCGGGGCGAGGATGACGCAGCCCGTGTGGCCGGTCCAGTGCTCGGCGTCGAGAGCGGCGTCGTTCCGGGGCAGGAACGGATCGCCGGCGTTGCCGAAGATGCTCTCGACGAAGTCGAGGTTGCTAACGAGTGACCCGGGGGCGAAGAACCGCACCTCCATCGTCCGCCGCGGACATACCCCCGGCACCTCCGGGCACACGAGCGGGCGGAGCAACAGCGACACGAACGCCCGCGCCGCCGTCGCCCCCGCCCCGTTCGAGCCATCGCCGCTCGCGGCGTCGCCGATCGGTGCCGCCGTCGCCCCCGCCCCGCCCCCGACCTTGTTCCCGTTACCGCCCGTGAACGGCAGCGCCGTCAGGTCCGCCGGCGGCTTGACCGCCCGGCGGAACAGCTCGGCGAACACCGCCTTCGGCACCGCCTTCTTGTCCCCCGGCACCGGTAGCCCGCCCTCGGCGACGTGGAACGTGCCGGCCGTCGTCCGCTTGTCGTTCTTCGGGTTATGCAGCACGCCGTTGCGGACCCGGTAGCTGCTCAGCAGCGGCGACGCGTGCGCGTCCCCCTCGGCCGGCAGCGACAGCTCGCGGGCGATCCCGTGCCGGCTGAGCACGAGCGTCTCGGCCGGCAGCCGCAGCGGCTCGGACAGGCGAAGGTCGGTCAGGTGGTCGGCGAGGAACGCCTCGATCCGCAGGTCGGCCGGGCACCGGTGGTCGAGCAGCTGCCGGGCCTGTTCCCGGTAGCTGTCGAGCAGGGCGAACGACGTGTCGAACGGCAGCGGGTCGGCCCCGGCTCGCCCCGCCCCGCCGGCCGCCGGCCCGACCGGGGCGGCCGGCGGCAGCCCGTTCGCC
>JAQGHJ010000011.1 GCA_028288905.1 Phycisphaerales bacterium
GGGCCGCGAGTGAGCGAGGTGTCGGCATCGGCCGCCGCCGGGTCGACCGGGCGGTGGGCGGGCGTGCTCCGCCCGCCGCACCTGCCGGTGCGGGCGAAGCGGGTGATCCACCTGTGCATGGCCGGGGGGCCGAGCCACCTGGAGAGCTTCGACTTCAAGCCGCAGCTGAAGGCGCTGAACGGGCAGCCGATGCCCGAGAGCTTCACGAAGGGCCAGCAGCTCGCCCAGTTGCAGGGGTCGAAGTTGATCGCCCGCGGGCCGTTCGTCGAGTTCGCCCGGCACGGCAAGAGTGGGCTGGAGGTGAGCAGCCTGTTCCCGCATGCGGCATCGATCGCGGACGAGATCGCGGTGGTCAAGTCGATGGTGACCGAGCAGATCAACCACGACCCGGCCCAGGCGTTCATGAACAGCGGGTCGATCCTCAAGGGCCGGCCGAGCATGGGGTCGTGGCTCGTGTACGGGCTCGGGGCCGAGACGGACAGTCTGCCCGGGTTCGTTGTGCTGATGAGCCAGACGAAGGGCGGCGGCATCCAGCCGGTGTCGGCCCGGCAGTGGTCGGCCGGGTTCTTGCCGAGCCGGTTCCAGGGCATCCAGTTCCAGAGCCGCGGGGACCTCGTCCACTACGTCGGCAACCCGCCGGGCGTGTCGGCGGACGCCCAGCGGCAGATGGTCGACCAGGTGCGGCGGCTGAACGGGATGTTGGCCGACGAGCGGTACGACCCGGAGATCGCGACCCGCATCAGCCAGTACGAGATGGCGTTCAAGATGCAGACGTCGGTCCCGGAGCTGACGGACTTCGCCAACGAGCCGCAACACGTGCTCGACAGCTACGGCGTGAAGCAGGCCGGCGACGGCAGCTTCGCCAGCAACTGCCTGCTAGCCCGGCGGCTGGCGGAGCGGGGCGTGCGGTTCATCCAGCTGTACCACCGCGGGTGGGACCACCACGGTGAGATCGAGAAGAACATGCCGATCGCTGCCCGCGAGACGGACCAGGCCGGGGCCGCGCTGGTGAAGGACCTTAAGAGCCGCGGCATGCTCGACGACACGCTGGTCGTGTGGGGCGGCGAGTTCGGCCGGACGCCGATGGGCCAAGGTACGGGCCGGGACCACCACATCCTCGCGTTCAGCATGTGGATGGCCGGCGGCGGGATCAAGGGCGGCGTGTCGTACGGGGCGACGGACGACCTCGGGTACCGGTCGGTCGAGAACGTGGTGAACATGCGGGACCTGCACGCGACGATGCTGCACGTGTGCGGCATCCAGCACGAGAAGTTTACGGTCAAATTCCAGGGGCTGGACGCGAAGCTGACCGGGGTGGAGCAGGCGAAGGTGGTGACGGCGCTGCTGGCGTGATGGGTGGCGTCGGTCGTGGCACGGGTTTCCCCAACCCGTGTGAAGTGGCCGGGCGGTTGGCAGCCGCTACTCTCGTCGCGCTGGCCCATTCCCACGGTTTGGAAACCCGTGCCACGGAGAGCGGTACCCGCTGCGCTCATCCTTCCGGATCGTCGATCAACTGTTGCAAGCGGATCGCCAAGTCTTGCGGGAGCCGGTCGACCCACCTGTTGTCGATCAGGCCGACGTCGAGCATGTCCAACAGGTGGACTTGGTCCTTGCGGCGGAAGGACGTCAACTTCATCCGGACCAACGCCTCAAGCCGGACGAGGCTCACCCCGGCGGGCCGCACCGATTCGTCCACGTCCGGCGAGGCGGTCGCATAGTGGGGACGCACCTTCTCGCCGGCGAAGAGGACGTGGACCGCGTCCCGCGGCCCTGCGTCGGGCCCGTCCAAGAACAGGTCGACGCCGGCGACGTTCGCCGGGACGAACCCAGCCGCAGCCATCGCCGCCGACGCCGCTGTTAGGTCGGACCGCCGGAGCAGGACGTCCACGTCCTGCGTGTTGCGGACGGCGGCCGGGTCGACCGTCGCCACCCACGCCGCCACCGCGTTGCCGCCGGCGATCGCGTACGGGACGCCGGCCGCGTCGAGCGCCGCTGCCGTCCGCCGCAACCGGTCCCGGACCCGTTCCACAGCCGTCACCATCCTGTCCAAAAGACTTTGTTCCGCCCACGGGATGGCCACGCCCGAATCATACGGCATCGCGGTCCAACCCGCAGGGAGCCGGGCGGGACGGGTCAACTTTCGCCGGTGACTGCGGTAATCGTTCGGTGCGACAGGCCCGGTGATTTCGCCGGAGCCCTCGCGCCGCACCGCCCTCCCGCCCTCACCGACACGCGCTTATGAACCCACCCCGCCGCCCGCGCTTCTTCGTCGCCTTGGCCGCCCTGCTGGCCGCCGCTCCCCTCGCCCATGGGCAGGACGCGGCCGGGAACGGGGCCGACGCGCTCCAGACGCTACCCGACTTCAAGGTCGACCTCGTGCTCAAGGCGGACAAGGCCAAGAACGGGTCGTGGATCTCGCTCGGCCAGGACGGGCAGGGCCGGCTCCTGCTCGGCGGGCAGCGCGGGCAGCCGCTCACCCGGGTCATGCTCAAGGACGGCAAGGTCGAGCGGGAGGAGGTGCTCAAGCTGCCGGTGAGCGAAATCATGGGGTCGCTGTGGGCGTACGACAGCTTGTACGTCGACGCGTCGGACGGGAAGCGGTTCGGCCTGTTCCGGCTGCGGGACGCGGACGGCGACGGGCAGTTCGAGCAGTGCGAGATGCTCCGCGAGTGGAAGGGCGGGGCCGGCGAGCACGGGGCGCACGCGATCGTGCTCGGGCCGGACGGAATGTTGTACGTCGTGGCGGGCAACTTCACCGACGTGCCGCCGGACGTGGCCGGCACGTCGCCGCACCGCAATTACGCCGACGACACCGTGCTGCCGCGGGCGGAGGACGGCAACGGGTTCGGGGCCGGCCGCAAGCCGCCCGGCGGGTTCGTCATGCGGATGGACAAGGACGGGAAGAACCCTGAGCTGTTCGCGTCGGGCCAGCGGAACACGTACGACATCGCGTTCGACCCGGCCGGGCAGCTGTTCGGTTTCGACTCGGACATGGAGTGGGACTGGGGAACGCCGTGGTACCGGCCGACGCGGGTGTACCCGGTCGTCAGCGGCGGGGACCATGGGTTCCGTGAGGGGTCGGGCAAGTGGCCGCCGTACTACCCGGACAGCCTGCCGCCGGCCGTCGAGATCGGGCTCGGCAGCCCGACCGGCGTGACGTTCGGCACCGGGGCGAAGTTCCCGGCCAAGTACCAGCAAGCCTGCTACGTGCTCGACTGGACGTACGGGCGGGTGATGGCCGTCCACCTGAAGCCGGACGGGGCCGGGTACGGCGGGACGTGGGAGAACTTCGTAACCCCCAAGGGCCTGCTGGAGAAGGGGGCGAAGAAGTCGCCGAACAACGTGACCGACGTCGTGGTCGGCGGCGACGGGGCGCTGTACTTCACGACCGGCGGGCGGAACACGCCGGGCAACCTGTACCGGGTAACGTACGCCGGCAAGGACGCGACTGAACCGGCGAAGGCACCGGCCGACGAAAAGGCCGAGGCGGCCCGGCGGGTGCGACACGAATTAGAGCAGTTCCACCGCGCCGCGAACCCCAAGGCCGTCGCCGCGGCTTGGCCGCACCTGGGGTCCGCCGACCGGTTCGTCCGGTACGCCGCCCGGATCGCCGTCGAGCGGCAGCCGGTGGGCGAGTGGATGGACAAAGCGCTGACCGAGGCGAACCCGCAGGCGGCCCTGACCGCCCTGCTGGCGCTCGCCCGGCTCGGGGCGGACAACGTGCAACCGGCCGTGCTGGCGGCGCTGGCGAAGCTGTCGGCGGACCAGCTCACCGACGCCCAGGTGCTGGAGAAGATCCGGGTAGTCGAGGTGAGCGTTGCCAGGCACGGCAAGCCGGCAGCGGCCGGGGCGAGCCCGTCGCCACTCGTGGCGGAGTTGTCGGCGATGTACCCGGCCCAGACGTGGCCGCTCAACCGCGAGCTGTGCCAGACATTGATCGCCCTCGGCGCGCCGGACGCGGTGGCCAAGACGGTAAAGCTGTTAGGCGAGTCGACCGTGCAGGAGGAGCAGGTCGGGTACCTGCTGTACCTCCGCGGCGCGACGAGCGGCTGGACGCCGGCGCTGCGGAAGCAGTACTTCGGGTGGTGGACGACGGACCGGAGCAAGCTCGCCCACCCGGCCGACGTGACCCGGTGGTTCGACGAGGCCGGCCGGCCGTACGCGGACGGGTCGAGCTTCGCCAACTTCCTGGGCAACCTGCACAAGGAGGCGGTGGCGAAGCTGTCGCCGGACGAGGCGAAGGAGCTGGCCGAGGTAATCGCCTCGTATACCCCGCCGGCCGCCAAGGCGGCCAAGGCCGCCGCCAAGGCCAAGCCGCGGACGCTGGTGAAGCAGTACGCCATGACCGACCTGGAGCCGTCGCTCGCGTCCGCCGGCAAGGGCCGAAGCTTCGAGCGGGGCAAGGAAGCGTTCGCCGCCGCCCAGTGCATGGCGTGCCACAAGTTCGGCAACGAGGGTGGGGCGGTCGGTCCCGACCTGACGGCCGTCAGCAGCCGGTTCAACCGCCGCGACCTCCTCGAGAGCATCGTCGAGCCGTCGAAGGTGATCTCCGAGCAGTACCAGAACACCGACGTGCGGCTGAAGGACGGGGACGTCGTGTCAGGACGCGTCGTTGCCGACTCGGCCGGCGAGCTCGTCGTCCTGCCCGACCCGCTCAAGCCCGACCAGAAGGTGACGGTGAAGAAGGCCGACCTGAAGTCGACCGGCCCGAGCAAGCTGTCGCCGATGCCCGAGGGGTTGATCAACATCCTGTCGAAGGACGAGGTGCTCGACCTGCTGGCCTACGTCGAGTCGGGCGGGAACAAGGCGCACCCGGCGTTCTCGAAGTGATGACGGGCGGGCCCGAATTCGCTCCCTCACTGGGTGGCATCGGTTGGCGAGACCGCACCGCTCCGGGGGAGAGGGTCCAGTTCTGCCCACGGCACCACACCCTTTTGTCATCCTGAGCGCAGCGAAGGATCTCGGGACGGGATCGCGGCCAATCAGCAGATCTACCGTCCCGAGATCCTTCGCTGCGCTCAGGATGACATGGGCGCGACTCCCTCGGGCGGGTCGGCCCCTCGGTCCGCCGACCGAATGCGGGTATTCCGTCGCGGGCCGCCAGCCACTTCACCCGTACGCCTTCTGGTGTTTCCGCTTCATCGCGAGGTACTCCGCGTCCTCCCGCACCCGCTTCCACGCTGCCGCGAAGATGAGGGCCGACTCGGCTTTCTCTGCGTCGGGCTCGCTCCGATCCTGGGCGAAACCGTCGGACTTGTATTTCCGCCCACCGGCGTAGTTGGTGTACCGGCGGGCGCGGGTGTGCCCCATCTGGATGAACTTCCGGGCCATGTCGGCCCCGACGAAGTCGCCGGCCCGCAGGTACGCGGCGAACCGCTCCTCCAACGCGGCGGCCGACTCGGTCGCCGCCGCGGGCGTCGCGAACTTCCACAGCGGTAGCAGCTCGGACTTGTACGGTTCCACCATCAGGACGCCCTGCTCGCCCCGGCCGACGCGGTAGAGCTCGGGGTGAGCCCGAAAGTCCGTGTCCGGCGGTAGGCTCGCGTAATGATCGTAGATGGCGGACTTCGGCCGACGGGTCTCGGACGGGCGGGCGGTGTCGGGACGGGTGGGCTTTCCGCGCACGAGGGATGGTAGGAACGTCGGTCGGGGGCAGTGCGTTCACCGAACCGCGGCGCGCTTCTTGTCGCGTAAAGAAGCCGCGACCGTCAGGGAACGGGGGCGTCGGCCGGGCCGGCTCGTGCGTCCGCGCCGGTCGACGCCCCCGCTCCCTGACGGTCGCGGCTACTCGAATGCCACCCGTCGCCCCCCTACCTGCCCCTACGCCACCGTGAACGTCCCCGCGCTCGTGACGGTGTCGTTCGCCGTGTTCGTTTCGGCGAACGCCCCTTCCGGGTCGATGACGGCCCGGAGGGTGTAAGTTCCGGCCGCCAGCGCGTCCGGCAGGGCGAACTTCAGCTTGACCCGCTTCGTCGCCCCGGGGTTCAACTTCACCTTCGGCGAGACGGTGGCAAGGTCGATCGGCGTCGTCCCGTCGGCACCCACCGCACGGAAGGCGATCGCCAGGCTGCCCGTCACGGCCGTGTTGCCGGTGTTGGTCAGGTCGAGGACGGCCGACACCTTCTTCCGGCGGTTCAGGGTTTGCGGCTCGGCGGCACCAAACGTGCCGGCGAACGTCCCGGACATGTCGATGGCGGCCGCCTCGATCGGCGTCGTCGCGGCCGCGGCCGCGTCGTTGTTCGACTCGTCCGCCTCCGGCACGAGGTTCCCGGCGTCCGCCTCGGCTAACAGGTAGTAGCTGCCGGCCGTCACGGTCGGGAAGTCGAACGCAATCGCGACCGTTTTACTCGCCCCTGGGGCAAGCTTCAGCCGCTTCGTCACGCCCGCCGCAACGCCGTCCTGGTCGTCGAGCACGGCGTCGGTCGACAAGTACAGGTCGATCGGGACCTTGCCGTTAAACGTCGCGCTGCCCGCGTTCGTCACGCGGACCACGGCCCGGCCGCCCTGTCCGGCGACGACGGCCGCCGTCGGCGCGTCGACGACGGCGGCGGTCAGGTCCGCGCCGGTGCCGGTGCCGACGCGGGCCCTGTACTCGGCCGCGTACGTGCCGCCGGCTTCGGGCGTGCTCAGGGCGTGGGCGGCCGCCCCGCCGTCCGACCACCCGACGAAGTCGTACACGACGCCGTCGATCGTCTGGCGGACCGGTGCCGACAGCGGCCGGGTCAGCCCGGCGACGGCCGCCACCGTGTACGGGGCCTCGTGCGGCACGCCGTCCAACGACAGGTCGATGCCGGGGACGTTCGACGTCAGGGTGATGTCGGCCGTCCGCGGCAGCACGTCGACGAACGTCGACTTCGACAGCCCGCTGGAGTCCGTCGCCGTCAGCCGCACCCGGTACTTCACGTCGGTCAGCAGGTACGGGGTGACGGTGTCCGGCGTGAACGACCCGGAGGTGATGCCGGCCGTGTCCGGCATGGCCGGCCGCTCGAGGTCGCCGGTGAAGTACGTGACCGTCCACGACAGCTTCGACGGGTCGAGGGGGCCGTCCTCTGCGTCGGTCGCGCTTCCGGCGAAGGCGAAGGGGACGCCGCCGGTGAACAGCCCGCCGTCCGCCGGGGCGGTGATGACGGGGACCGGGGAATGCCCGGCGAGCACGGTCAGCACGGCCGCGGGGCTCGTGATCGACCCGGCCACGTTGGACACGACCACCCGGAACTGCGCCCCGTTGTCCGCCAAGGTCGGGGCGGCCAGCGTGTACTCGGCGGCCGTCGCGCCGTCGATGTTCACGCCGTTCCGCTGCCACTGGTAGGCGAGCGGGACGCCGCCGGACGCGTCGACCGAGAACGTCACCGGGTCCCCCTCGGCCGTCGCCCGGGCCTCGGGCGGGGTGCCGACGGACGGGGCGTCGGTCGCGGTGTAGGTGTACCGCAGGACGCGGCCCGGCTCGACCGTCTGCGAGTACCCGCCGTCGCGGCTCAGCACGTACAGCGAGCCGTCGGGGGCCACGTCGAAATCGACCGGGTAGGTCAGCCGCTCGGCGAACCGCAGCGGCTCGGCGGACGGGTTGGCCGGGTCCAGCAGCTTCACGTACCGCCCGGTCCCGTCGCCGAAGAACCACTTGCCGGTGAACGACGCCGGCAGCTTGTTCGGGGCCGACGCCGGCGGGTCGTAGAACGTGCCGCCGATGATGACCCCGCCCGACGCCTTCTCGTCCCCGACGTGCTTGTACGTGTACAGCGGCCCCTTGAACCGCGGGTCGGTCGTCTTGCCCTCGCTCAGCGGCCAGCCGTAGTTCGCCCCGGCCACCCCCTCGTCCACCTCCTCCCACGTGTCCTGCCCGACGTCGTTGATGAACAGCCGGCCCGTGCCGGGCTGGAACCCGAACGAGAACGGGTTGCGGAACCCGTACGCCCAGATCGCGCGGTTCACGCCGGTCGTCTGGGCGTAGAACGGGTTGTCGGTCGGGATCGACCCGTCCTTGTTGAACCGGAGCATCTTGCCGAACGGGACGGTCAGGTCCTGTGCCTGCGGCGGGTTGGCATTCTCGCCCAGCGCCACCCACAGCTTGCCGTCGGGGCCGAAGTGCATCGACCCGCCGTTGTGCACGTTCGCGCTGAGCGTCGGGAAGTCGACGAGGTCGACCCGGCTGCCGGCGAGGGCGACGTCCGGGTTGGCCGGGTCGGCCGTGAACCGGCTGATGCGGTTGTGGATGGTCGGCGTCTTCGCCGTCCAAAACACGTAGAGGTAGTGGTTGGTGGCGAAGGCCGGGTCGAACTCGACCCCGATCAGCCCCCGCTCGCCCGGCGTGTCGACGTCCAGCGTCACGAACGGCGTCGGCAGGGTCGCCCCGTTCTTGACGACCAGCAGTTGACCTGTCTGCTGCGACACGAACAGCCGGCCGTCCGGGGCGAAGGTCATCGTCGTCGGGCGGAGCAAGCCGCTGACGACGGTTTCCTCCGAAAAACCCGACACGAGCGCGGTGAAGAGCGTACGTCCCTCAAGCCGTTCCACTAGCTCCGACTTCATGATCGGAGTATGACGGCCGCCGCCGTTCATATCAATCTAGGGGCGATACCTAGAACGAGGGGTTTGTCAAGTCGTCGCTAGAGGCGCCTCGCCGCGGAGGGTCAATCCGAGATCTTCGGCCGCCAGCCCGGCGATGTGCCGGCCGATGGCAATGGACGCCGTGGCGGCCGGGGACGGGGCGTTGAGGACGTGCACCATCCGGTTTTGCCGCAGCACGCGGAAGTCGTCGACGAGGGCCCCGTCGGGCGTCAGGGCCTGGGCCCGGACGCCCGCCCCGCCCGGCACGATGTCGGCGGCCGTCAGCTCGGGGATGAGCCGCTGGAGGGAGCGGAGGAACGCCCCCTTGCTGAACGACCGATACATCTCGCCCATGCCGGTCCGCCAGAATTTGCGGGCCATCCGCCAGAACCCGCCGTACAGGGCGGTGCCGGCCGCGTCGCGGGGGTGAAAGCTCGTCCGCTTGTACCCGTGGCGGGCGAAGGCGAGCACCGCGTTCGGCCCGGCCTCGACGCCGCCCCCGATCATCCGGGTGAAGTGGACGCCGAGGAACGGGAAGCGGGCGTCCGGGACCGGGTAGATCAAGTTCCGGACGAGCGACGCCTTGGCGGGGGTCAGCTCGTAGTACTCGCCGCGGAACGGGACAATGCGCACACCGGGGTCGAGGCCGCACGTGCGGGCGACCCGGTCGCTGTGCAGGCCGCCGCAGTTGATGAGCGAGCGGGCGCGGACCTCGCCGCCGGTCGTTCTCACGACGAGTTCGTTGCCGTCGGTCCGGACGCCCCGGAAGGCGGTGCCGAGCCGCACCTCGCCGCCGGCGTCGCGGACCAGGTCCGCGTACTTGGACGCCACCTGCTTGTAGTCGACGATGCCGGTTTCCTTCACGTGGAGCCCGGCGACCCCGGCGACGTGCGGCTCGTACTCGCGGAGCGCGTCCCCGGAGAGCCGGCGAAGGTCGGCCAAGCCGTTCGCCGTGCCGCGGCGGGCCAACTCGTCGAGGGCCGGGATCTCGGCCTCACTGGTCGCGACGACGACCTTGCCGCACGGGTCGTGGGCGATGCCGTGCTCGCGGCAGAACGCGTACATCGCGTCCCGCCCGGCGGCGCAGAACCGGGCCTTGTACGACCCGGGCTTGTAGTACAGCCCGGAGTGAATGACGCCCGAGTTGTTGCCCGTCTGGTGGCGGGCGACCCGCTCCTCGGCCTCGACGACGACGACCGACGCCCCGCCGTCGCGGGCGAGGGCCATCGCCGTGGCCAACCCGACCGCCCCGCCGCCGATGACGACAACGTCTGCCCGATCGCGCGGGGGGGATAAGCGGGCGGCGGGGGCGGGCACGGCGACTGGGGCGGGGGCGAGGGTCATGCTGGTGGTCGGAAGGGGGCGTCTACCACCTCTCCCACCGGGAGAGGTGGTCGGGGCGAATCCTCGGCGGGTGAGGGTGAACGCCGAGTTGGCCTCGCGCTATAGGGCCAGCGGGCTTCGCAAGCACGAAGCCGCCTCGACGCTCACTCTCACCCCAGCCCTCTCCCGGAGGATGAGGGGGAGTGGCGACAGGCCCTTGAGCGGCGGTGCCGGCCGCCCGCCCGTTTGAGGATGCTCACGCCGGGAACATCACGTCCTGCTCGGCCCGTAGCCGGTCGATCGTCCGGCCCTTGGGCAGCTCGACGTCCGCGTACGTCAGCACCTGGTCCTTCGCCACGTCCCGCACGAGCTTGCACCCGTCGGCCAAGCCGATCGGCAGCAGCTTTTCCCGCCGGCTGTCGCCGTACCGCTCGCACTGGCCGTACGTCTTGTACCCGCCGAGCGGGTCGAGCGTGACGCCGGCCTTGAGGTCCGTCTTGGCCGTCGTGACGACGTCCACCGTCGGCCCGGCTATCGGCTGCAGCACCGGGTCGCCGAACAGCACCGCCCTCGCCACGCTCAGCGGGGCCTCGAAGTGACACAGGTGGTACGGCGTGTAGAAGCTGTACAGCGGGCCCTCGCCGAGCTTGTACAGGTTCAGGTAGTGCTTCTGCTTCGGGTCGTCGTGCGTCGCCAGCACGAACACGCCCGGGCCGGGCTTGGAGCCGACGACGTAGTCGACGACGCCGCCGAGCTCCTTGAGCATGTCGAGGTCGTACGACTTCGTCAGCTCGTCGACGTGTCCGGGGTGGTTGCTGCCGCGCATGCCCCGCTTCTCGACCGTCATCCCGGTGGCGTTGGCGACGATCGCCTGCTCGAAGCTGATCTTCGTGCCGTCGGCGAAGCTCGTGACCATGTACGGGTCCTGGCCCCACTTCTCGGCGAACCCCTTCTGCGTCGTCGGGTTGCGGTACGGGTCCTGGAGCCCCTTGATGTTCCCGCACACGAGCGGGGTCAGCCCGATGCTGCGGACGAACCGGTACAGGTTCATCTCGACGCCCGGCTGGTCCCCGTCGGACCCGCTGAGGACGACGCCGGCCTTGTCGGCCAGCCGCTTGAGCAGCGGGCCGACCGTGCCGTCGAGCTCCGCGTTCATCGTCACGACGTGCTTGCCGTGTTCGATCGCCTTGAGCGTGACGTTCGCCCCGAACTCGACGGCCCCGGTGATGTCGAGGATCGCGTCGATCCCGCCGGCCTCGCAGGGGGCGAAGGCGTTGTCCGTGATCGCGTACTTCCCGTCGGCGACGGCCGCTTCCAGCGCCTTTGCCGAGTCGACGATGCGAATATCGCCCTCGGGCACGCCGGCCTCGACGTACGCCCGGCGGGCGCGGTCGAGCGTGCGGTTGGCGATGGCGACCAGCCGCATGCCGGGGACGGAGTTGAGGATCTGGTTGGCCGTCCCGCGGGCCATGAACCCGGCCCCGATGAGGGCGACGTTCACCGGCTTGCCGGCGGCCGCCCGGGCCTTTAACGCGTTGTCGACGATGATCACGGTGGTTGCCTTTGAGGTATGGGTTGGGGCCGGGCGTCGGCCGCCTCCCCGGTCGCATGGGCGTCCCGCCCATGCTGTGACCGGAGCAGCCGTGACGGCCCGGAGGTTGGCACCGCCTCCCGAGCCCTTGCCCGAGCACGGGCGGGACGCCCATTCCACAAGCGGAGGGCGACGCCGCTACGCGCTGTCGCTTACGCGAACGCCTTCGCCGGGTCGAAGGCCGGCCACGCCGCGTCCTTCGGGCTGATGACGCTCACCGCCGTCGGCCACTTGATGCCGAGCGTCGGGTCGTTGTGCTGGATGCCCCGTTCGCACCCCGGCGTGTACATCTCGCCGACCTGGTACGCCACCTCGGCCCCGTCCGTCAGGGCGAGGTAGCCGTGGGCGAACAACTCGGGCACGTACAGCGCCTTGCGGTTGGCGGCCGTCAGTTCGACGCCGAAGTGCCTGAGGTACGTCGGCGACTCCGGCCGCAGGTCGACGATCACGTCGTAGATCGCGCCCGTCGTGCAGCGGACCAGCTTTGTCTCGGCCGCCGGCGGCACCTGATAGTGCATCCCGCGCATCGTGCCGGCCTTGTAGTTGTACGACAGGTTGCACTGCGCGACGGTCGGCTTCAGCCCGTGGTCCGTGAACTCCTTCTGGCAAAACGTGCGGGCGAACGCGCCACGGTCGTCGCCCCGCTCCTCGAGCTCGAGGACGAAGGCGCCTTTCAGGGGGGTCTCGGTGAAACGCATGGGATTTCAAAGCTCGTGGATCGGGGAGTCTTAACCCCCTCTCCCGGTACTCGGAGAGGTAGCTGGGGTAAGGGTCTTGTCGCGCGGGGAAGTTCGGGCGTCGTTTCGGCCCGTTCGCGTGGACCCCTCACCCTAACCCTCTCCCGGAGTACCGGGAAAGGGGACTGAAAGAAAGCGAACTGCCGATCACGCAACGGCCGCCGGGTCGCCGGTTTTCCAGAAGAAGTTTTTGTCGATCTGCGCGGTGCGGATCAGGTGTTCGAGCTCCTTCAGCCGGGTGAACCCCCGCTGCTCGAACTGCTCGCGGGTCAGACCGATACGCTCGAACAGCTCCCGGAACTGGCGGGCCCCCCGCTCGGCGTCCCACTCGCACTTGAAGCCCGGGAGGTCGCGGTTGATCTTCGCGAAGCTGACCCTGTAGCTGCGGTTGTCCGCCCCCTGCTGGCCGAACGACGTCTCGCACCCGGGGAACGCCTTGGCCACGATCGTCGCGATGTCCCGGACCTGGTAGTTCTGGCCGGTGTCGCCGACGTTGAACGTCTGGTTGTGGATCACGTCGGTCGGGGCCTTGAGGGCGCACAGGATCGCCTTGGCGATGTCCAGGCCGTGCACGAGCGGCCGCCACGGGCTGCCGTCGCTCACCATGGCGATTCGCTTCGTCGTCCAGGCCAGCCCGGCCAGGTTGTTCAGCACGAGGTCGAACCGCTGCCGGGGGCTGGCGCCGAACGCCGTCGCGTTCCGCATGAACGTCGGGCTGAACCCGGGGGCGGCCAGCGGCTTCACGTCCCGCTCGACGAGCGTCTTGCACTCGGCGTACGCCGTCTGCGGGTTGACCGGCGACTCCTCGGTCACGTCCTCGCTCGACGCGACGCCGTACACGCTGCACGAGGACATGTACACGAACCGCTTGACGCCCGCCGCCTTGGCCAAGCCGGCCAGCCGGACGGTCGCCTTATGGTTGATCTCGTGAGTGATGTGCGGGGCGAGCTGACCCATCGGGTCGTTGCTCAGCTCCGCCATGTGCACGACCGCCTCGATGCCGTTGAAGTCGTCCTGTTCGAGGTGGCGGATGTCCTTGGCCAGCGTCCGCGGGGTCTGCGGCAGCCCGTTGTAAAGCCAACCCGACTTGTAGTACCCGGTGTCGACGCCGGTGACGTCGAACCCGGCCTTCATCAGGACGGGGGCGAGCAGGCAGCCGAGGTAGCCTTCGGTTCCGGTGACCAGTACGCGCATGGGGGAAAAGCCTTTTTGGCAGGGGTCGGGTCGGCGGCCGGCAGCCGCACCTCGGCGTCGGCGGTTGCGGTGACCGGCGCCTCAGCTTACGGGATGCGGCGGCGGCTGGAAGCGTTCGGAAGGTCCGGATAACGGAGGGCGGGCATCGGCCGCCCTAGAGCGACGCGCGGGCCTAGGCCCACACCTTCCACGGTGCCTTCCCCTGCTTCCACATGTCGTCGAGCACCTTCTTGTCCCGCAGCGTGTCCATCGGCTGCCAGAACCCAGCGTGCTTGAACGCCGACAGTTGCCCCTCGTCCGCCAGCCGTTCGAGCGGCTCCCGCTCCCAACTCGTCGCGTCACCGTCGATGTAGTCGATGACCTTAGGCTCTAGTACGAAGAAACCGCCGTTCACCCACGCCCCGTCGCCCATCGGCTTCTCGCGGAAGCTGTGCACCCGGGTGTCGTCGCCCTCCAGGGCCATTGCCCCGAACCGCCCGGGCGGGCGCGTGGCGGTCAGCGTGGCCAGCCCGCCGTGCCCTTCGTGGAACGCGAGCAGGTCGGTGATGTTCACGTCCGCCACCCCGTCGCCGTACGTGAAGCAGAACGTGCCGTGCCCTTCGAGGTGGTGCCGCACCCGCTTGAGCCGGCCGCCGGTCATCGTGTCCTCGCCGGTGTCGACGAGCGTGACCCGCCACGGCTCGCCGCGGGCGGCGTGGATCTCCATCTTGTGGTTGGCGATGTCGAACGTCACGTCCGCGTGGTGCAAGGCGTAGTTTGCGAAGTACTCCTTGATGACGTACCCGCGGTACCCGCAGCAGATCACGAAGTCGGTCACGCCGTGGGCGGCATACAACTTCATGATGTGCCAGAGGATCGGCCGACCGCCGACCTCCACCATCGGCTTCGGGCGGACGTCCGTCTCCTCGCTGATCCGCGTGCCCAGACCGCCAGCCAAGATCACAAGCTTCATCGTGCGGCGTCCCCGTTCGGCGGTGGCGCCTCGCATTGCATCATTGCTCCCGCAGCACTCAAGCGGGTCCGTAGGCAGACAATGCGAGGCAGGTTGAGCCGGGAGACTACTCGACGCCTGTTAAGATGTCTTGCTATTTTTTGCCCGCCACGCCGTTATGGGATAAACCTTGGCACACGGTCCGCCGTCACGTGAGTTTCCGTCGGTGACTGCTATCGGACGTCTGCCTACCCACCGAGTATGACGTTCGTCCTGCTGGCTACGACGTTTCTTCTTCGCGACTGCAGCGCGGGTCAGTATGGTGCGGGTGTGGCCTGAACCACGGTTCACGGCCTGGATCGGGTCAAGGGGACCCAGGGTGGGGCTTCCCATACGTGCGTTCGTGTGATCAACGCTGTCCCGCAGAGTTGATGGCGGCGGCGGGTGTGTGTTCGAACGGGTGGCCCTTCCTGTGATCGGGGGCGTTTTGACATGAAGACTTGGGCAGTGGTACTGGCGTGCGGCCCGACGGACGCTGAGATCGAGCGCGTCGCCGACGTGCTCGAAAGCGTCTTCCATTACGAGCCGGGCACACGGTGGGTGGCCGTCATCGACAGCGGGGAGGAGGACCGCAACCTTGCCGCCCGATTCGCCAAGTCGCCGGGCACCACGCTGGTAGGCATCCGTAACCCGAAGCCCGGCCGCGCGAACGGCCAGTGGGGCGGGCTGTGCGTCGGCGTGTTAGCCGCCTACCAGTGGGTGGTGCGGCACACGGACGCCCGGTTCGTCATCAAGTACGACAGCGACGCGCTGACGATCAACCCGTTCGCCGCCCCGATGTTCCAGGCGCTGGCCGACAACCCGTTGTCCGGGGTGTTCGGGTCGTACCTGCGAGATTGCAACGGGTACACCCGCGACTACCGCGGGATGGCCGGCCTGATGAAGCGGCTGCACCGGCTGGCCCTGACCGAGTACCAGCCGAACCGGTTCGGCCGGCGGTTTCCCCTGGCCCTGTTCGGCCGGCCGAAGACGATCCGCGACCAGATCGCCCGGGCGTTGGCGAACGGGTACCACTTCGGCGAGCACGTCCAGGGCGGGGCGTACGGGGTGAGCCGGGAGCTGCTGAACCGGATGGAGCGGTGGGGCTACTTCGACCAGCGACTGATCTGGGCCGACACCGAGATGAGCGAGGACGTTATGATCGGCATGTACGCCCTAGCCGTCGGCCTCGGCCTTGCCGGGTTGGCCGCCACCGGCGAGGTGTTCGGCGTGAAGCACGTCGGGTTGCCCGACACGGTCGAACGGCTGGTCGAGCGCGGGTACAGCGTCATCCACAGCCTCAAGAACGACCCGCGCCTGAGCGAGGCCGAAATCCGGGCGTTCTTTAAGGCCCGCCGGCAGGCGGACCTGTCGGCCGCCCCGCCGCTGCGGCTGACGCCGGCCGTGTCTGTCGCCCCAGCCGCCGTCCCGAGCGGGGAAGCCGGCAGGGCGTCGCCGGGGGCCTGACGTTGCCGATCGACTGCCGAAGGGACAGGGGCGGAAGCGGGAGTCGGACGTTTTGAAGGACAAGCAAGAATGCCTGTCCTCCGGCCGCCCCGCCCGAAGACCGTCGGCGGTGCGGCCGATGTCACCTGCCGGCAGGCAGCTCACGTCGCCGCCAACACCGCACCGCCGCCGACGCCCACCCTGTCCCCCGCCGTCACCCCGACGTCCACGGCCGGCCTCACCTTCGCCAGCCGCAGGCAGTGGTCGATCCACAGCTTCGTCAGCTTCTCCTGAGCCCCGTTCTGCGACAGCCGGCTCCGCAGGTTGTCGAAGCGGACGTGGTCCAGCGGCTGGTCCTGGTTCGAGCAGCTGAACACGGTCGTTTCCTTGCCCGTGGCCGGGTCCCGGTGGACCTGAAGGCACTGGGCGCAGATCTCCTTCATCATGCACTGCATCGG
>JAQGHJ010000069.1 GCA_028288905.1 Phycisphaerales bacterium
CCGCCGCAACGTCGTAAGCGCCGTAGTCGTCCGGGCCCTCGTCGAACTGCGACTGGGGCGGTGGGGCGGCCTTTGCGGCCGACGGTTCCGGCCGCACGCGAAGGGGCGCTTCCGCCGGCGCGACCGCGCGGGCGGCTTGCGACGTACGGACGGGCTGTGGGTTGCGGACCGGCTGTGGAACCCGGGCGGTCTGTGGTGCGCGGGTTGGCTGTGCAACCGACGACGCCGCGGACGACGCCTGCGGGTCCTGCGCCGCCGGCGGCACGAGCAGCACCCGGCCGCACCCCGGGCACTTCCCCTTGCGGCCGGCGGCCGCGTCCGGCGCGCGCAGCTGCTTCCCACATTCACACGGTACAACGATCGGCATATCAGGACTCCCCACGAGCGACGGCGGGGCGTGCGGCGGCGGTGTGTTCCCCCCGGTCCCCGGCGGCATGTTACTGAAGCCCGCGGGGCCAGCACAAGTTCGGGTCGCCAGCCCCACACTTCGCCACGCAACTGCGACAATTCCTTCGCAGGTGCCCCGCGGTGCGCTAAGTTTCGGTGAGCGCGACCGTCGGACCGTTGCGACCGTTGGTCGGGCGACCGACAACTGACGGGCGGCCGCCGGCCGGTCGCCGGGGGCGGCGGGGCGGCGCGAAGGAGGATCGAATGGCCAAGGTCGACAGAAAGCGGACCGACGAGCAGCGGACGGACGAGAAGCAAGCCGAGGAGACGCGGGCGAAGGCCGGCGGCCGGCGGCGGGAGCCGCTGCGGGTGCTGGTGGTCCGCCACGGTGTCGCCGCCAAGGCGGCCGACACGGACCGCGAGCGGTCGGCCGACGCCGAGCGGCAACTGACCGACGCCGGCCGGCGGAAGATGCGGGACGCCGCCCGCGGGCTCGTCGACCTGGTCCCCGACCTCGCCGGCATCGCCACGAGTCCGCTCGCCCGGGCCGTCGAGACGGCCGACCTGATCGCACGCCGGTACGCCAAGGTCGGCGCGGACCCGAAGACGATCCGGCTGCCCGCCCTAGCCCCCGGCAAGCCGGCGAACGCAGTCCTCGGCTGGCTCGCCGTGCGGCCGCGGGGCGGGGGCACGGTGGCCGTCGTAGGGCACGAGCCGGGGCTGAGCCAGTTCGCCAGTTGGGCACTGACCGGGCTGTGGGAATCGTTCGTCTGCCTGAAGAAGGGCCAGGCCCTGCTGCTGGAGTTTGACGACGAGGTACGGGCCGGCCGGGCCCGACTGCTTTGGTCGCTGCGGGCGGGGCAGCTCCGCAAGATCGGGCGGGCGGCGCGGGCGGAGGGGTGAGCGTGGCGGGCCGTGCACCGGCTCGTCCGAACGGGCTCGCCGAGACGCGCCACGGCACGACGGGCGGAGGGATGGACAGTAAGTCGCGGGCCCTCACGGATGTCATCCTGAGCGGAGCGAAGGACCCCTCGTCCACCGAGCGGCCACGCCAGCGGATCGGGGAGGGCGGAATGTGAAAGGGTGGCCCTTGCGGCGAGCACCGGCCGGCCGGCGGGCCACCCTTTCCCATTCCATTGCCCATTACGTGCTGGCCCGGTTGCGCGGTTGACGAGGGGTCCTTCGCTGCGCTCAGGATGACATTCTCGCGGTGCCTGCCGTCACCATGTGTGAGCACCCCGAGCTCGTGGGAGCGCCCCGACACGGTGCACTTTTGCCGGTGCGCCGCGCAGCGGGTGGACAGATACAGGCTGTCCGCAGCCGCGGGTGGCATCCCGCCCACTGCCCAGCGTCCCGCCCCGCCCGTCGTCCCCCCCGTGCCCGACCGCTTTCCGGCCGTTACAGTGTCCGCCCGTTGAAAGGGTCCGCCCGACGTTGCATCAACCCCGTTCGTGACGCCGCCGTCCTCCGCCCGCCCCCATGCCCGCCCCCAGCCCCAAGCCCGTCGCCTCGACCACCCCCGGCTCCTCGGTGCCCGGGGCCCCGCCGCCGTTGGCGGCCGGCGACGTGTCGCCCGAGGAGTTCCTGAACCGCGACACGTCCTGGCTCGAGTTCAACCGTCGGGTGCTGCACGAGGCGATCGACGAGCGGACGCCGCTGCTGGAGCGGGTGCGGTTCCTCGGCATCTTCTCGTCGAACCTCGACGAGTACTTCATGAAGCGGGTGGGGGGGCTTAAGCGGCAGGTCGCGCGCGGGTGGACCCAGTCTTCGGCCGACGGGCTGACACCGGCCCAGGCCCTCGTCGCCGTCCGGAACGCCGTCCTACCACTGCTGCGGGCGCAGGGCGAGGCGTACGCGGCCGCGATCCGCCCGGCCCTGGCCGCCCACGGCATTCACCTGCTGGCGTGGGACGAGCTGACGGACGCCGAGCGGGCGGCCGGGGTCCGGCACTTCCGGGCGAGCGTGTTTCCCGTGCTCACGCCGCTGGCCGTCGATCCGGGCAACCCGTTCCCGTTCATCTCGAACCTGTCGACGAGCCTCGGGGTCGTGCTCCGCCACCCGGACCGGTCCGACAACCTGTTCGCCCGAATCAAGGTGCCCGAGGGCATGCCCGGGTGGGTGCAGGTGAACGACCTGCCCGCCGGCGGGGCGGCGGGCGGCGGCTTTGGCGGCGGCGGGGCAGGCAGCGGTGTGGGGGGCGGGGCGGCCGGCCCGACCTATCGCTTCGTGTCGCTGGCCGACCTGATCCGGGCGAACCTCCCGGACCTGTTCCCGGACATGGCGATCGTCGACGTGATGGCGTTCCGCGTTACCCGCAACGCCGACGTCGAGCGGGACGAGGAGGACGCCGAGGACCTGATGGAGCTGGTCGAGGACGAGCTCCGCCGCCGGCGGTTCGCCGACGTCGTCCGGCTCGAGCTCGGGCGGGGGCCGAACGCCTGGGTCCTCGAGTTTCTGATGCGGGAGCTCGACCTCGACCCCGAGGACGTCTACGAGATGCCGGCCGAGCTGGACTACCCGGACCTGAAGCAGGTCGCCGACCTGCCGCTGCCGGGGCTGAAGTTCGAGCCGTGGGCCCCGGTCGCCCCGCCGTGCCTCGGGGACGAGGACGCCGACGTGTTCGCCGCGATCCGGGCGGGGGACGTGCTCGTGCACACCCCGTACGAGAGCTTCCACGCGAGCGTCGAGCGGTTCGTCCGGCAGGCGGTGGACGACCCGCGGGTGCTGGCGATCAAGATGTCGCTGTACCGGACCGGGGACGCCAGCCCGTTCACCCCGCTGTTGATCCGGGCGGCCGAGGCCCGCAAGCAGGTCGTGGTGCTCGTCGAGCTCAAGGCCCGGTTCGACGAGGAGCGGAACATCGCCGTCGCCGGGGTGCTGGAGGAGGCCGGCGTCCACGTCGTGTACGGCGTGGTGGGGCTCAAGACGCACGCCAAGACGACGCTCGTCGTCCGCCAGGACCCGGACGGCATCCGGTGCTACTGCCACATCGGCACCGGCAACTACCACGCCGTGACGGCCCGGCTGTACACGGACCTCGGGCTGCTCACGTGCGACCCGGACATCACGCACGACGTGGTCGAACTCTTCCACTATCTGACCGGCCGGTCGCTGAAGCGGGACTACCGCAAGCTGCTCGTCGCCCCGGTGACGATGCAGACCCGGTTCCTGGAGATGATCGAGCGGGAGATCGAGCACGCCCGGGCCGGCCGGCCGGCGCACGTCGTGGCGAAGATGAACAGCATGGAGGAGCGGACGATCATCCGCGCCCTCTACCGGGCGAGCGGGGCAGGGGTGAAGGTGGACCTGATCGTCCGCGGGTTCTGCACGCTGCGGCCGGGGGTGCCGGGGCTGAGCGAGAACAT
>JAQGHJ010000083.1 GCA_028288905.1 Phycisphaerales bacterium
CCAGCGAAGCCTTGATCTGCTTCAGCTGGTCGGTGAAGTCCAGCAGCAGGTCGGCCAGCGTGCGGGTGCCGACGCGGACGGCCTCGACGTCGATGCGGAGCAGTTGGGTCGTCTTCTCGAGCGACTCGCGGGCGGCGTTCCAGACGGTGAAGCACCCGCTGAGCCGCTCCATCGCCGGGGCCGGCGTGCCCCGCTGGAGCAGGTCGATCGCGTCGGCCTTGAGCCGGTCGGCGTCGGCCAACTGGGCGTCGACCTCGTCCAGCACCTCCAGCGCGATCGCCTGCGGCTCGACCGTCTCGATGAACAGCGTGTGCCCGGCCAGCGGGGCGGCCCGGAGCTGGCCGGCCCGGCGCAGGTCCGGCTGCTGGCCGTCGATGAGCAGGCTCACGACCAAGCGGTTGTCCCGCTGGAGCCGGGTCAGGACGTGCCCGACCGTCGTCAGCCCCAGGTCGGTGCAGGCCATCTCTTCGTGGTCGACGGTGACGGACATGGGAAGCTCCAGCGGCTGGGTGGGACGGGACGCGTGACGGACCGGATCGTCATCGGCTCGCCCGGCCGGGCGGCTTGATCGCGTCCGATAAAATTCGTCCAATTGGCGGGCGAGGGTCCGCTAAGCGTTCCGACCGCGCACGGCGGCCGCGGCACTCAGGGGGTTACCGCCGATGTCGCAAACCGACCGGGACAAGCTCGAACGCCTGCTGGCCAACCGCGTGCCGGTCGTCTCCGTCCGCACGTTCGAGGAGGGGTACGTGCTGGACCTGGCCCGGCAGGTGACGGCCGACGCCGGGTGGGACCTGTGGGTGTGGACCGTCACCGCGGGCCTGCGGGACGGGCTGGTCGGCACGCCGCCGCTGCCGGACACCGACCACCCGGCCGCCGCCCTGTACCACCTGGCCGGGCGCATCCGCGGTCGCGCGGGGGACCGGCCGACGCTGTACGTCCTGCTCGACGCGGCCGGGCACCTCAAGGACGAGCGGACGCTGCGGGCGATGCGGGAGGCGGTCGACGCGGCGGCGGCGTCGATGGCCCCGCCGCCGGGCGGCAACGTGCCGGCCGACGCCCGGCCCCGCCACCCGCGCGGGCACCTGTTGTTGGTCGACCATGCCGGGGAGCTGCCGCCGGTCGTGGCGGCGGCGGCCGAGGCGCTGGCCGTGTCCCTGCCGGACACCGACGAGCTCGAGCTGATCGTCCGCGGCACCGTCCGCGAGCTGGCGGCCGAGCGGACCGTGACCGTGCAGCTCAGCCGCCGCGAGCTGGACGTGATCGTCCGCAACCTCCGCGGGCTGACCCGCCGGCAGGCGAAGCAGATCGTCGTCGAGTGCGTCCGGGACGACGACCGGTTCGACGCGGCCGACATCAACCGGGTGCTGGCGGCCAAGCGGCGGCTCGTCGGGGACGGGCTGCTCGACTACGTCGAGGCCCCGGTCGACATGGCCGAGATCGGCGGGCTCAAGGCGCTCAAGCGGTGGCTCGACCGCCGCCGCGGCGCGTCGGACGACAAGGCGATCGCGTTCGGGCTCCAGCCGGCCCGGGGCATCCTGCTGCTCGGCGTCCAGGGGGCGGGCAAGAGCCTGGCCGCCAAGGCCGTCGCCACCGCCTGGCACTGGCCGCTGTTGCGGCTCGACGCCGGCAGCCTGTACGACCGGTTCATCGGCGAGAGCGAGCGGCGGCTCCGCGACGCGCTGACCCAGGTCGAGCGGATGGCCCCGGTGGTGCTGTGGCTCGACGAGGTCGAGAAGGGGTTCGCCTCGGCGGCCAGCCAGAGTTCCGACGGCGGGCTGTCCAAGCGGATGTTCGGCACCCTGCTGACGTGGATGCAGGAGCGGACGTGCCCCGTGTTCCTCGTCGCGACCGCCAACGACATCGAGGCCCTGCCGCCGGAGCTGCTGCGGAAGGGCCGGTTCGACGAGATCTTCTTCGTCGACCTGCCGGACCTGGAGGCCCGGTCGGCGATCCTTGCCATCCACCTGGCGAAGCGCAAGCGGGACCCGGCGAAGTTCGACCTGGCCGCGCTGGCCGAGGCGGCGGCCGGGTTCAGCGGGGCGGAGCTGGAGCAGGCCGTGGTCGCCGCCCTGCACGACGCGTTCGCCGCCGGCGGCGAGCTGACGACGGCCGGCGTGCTGGCGGCGGTGAAGGCGTCCCCGCCGCTGTCCGTGACGATGGCCGAGCGGATCGACGAGCTGCGGGCGTGGGCGAAGGGGCGGTGCGTGCCGGCGGAGTGAGGCGGAGAAGAGGGGGAAGAGGCGGTCCGGAGCCCCGAAGGGGCGGAAGCACCCTAGCCCAGGGTGATGGCCCGACCGAAGGCCGGGACGAACCTTGGGTTGAATCGGGGCAGAAGAGCACAGCCCCGAGTGGCGAAAGAGCCGGCCCGCCTCGACCGGCCGAAGCCCGCCGGCTCTTCCGCCCCTTCGGGGCTCTTGATTCCACCCGCATTGAAACCCAGGGTTCGACCCGGCCTGCGGCCGGGCCATCACCCTGGGCTAGGGTGCTGCCGCCCCTTCGGGGCTCCGGAAGGGAACCTCCTCAGGGTCGATCACCGGTCGCCCCACGATTCCCGTTCTTCACGGATCTGGCGATCAATGTCCTCGGCGGTACGCAGTCGCAGAGCCTTGCCGACGACGTCCCAAATGGACGGTCGCGGGTCCGCCGGCGCGGGGGCCTCGGCCAACGGGTTCTCAACCACAATCACGACCTCGCGGGGGGCCGAGCCCCGGAGCTCGGGCGGCAGGACGATCTGTTGGCCGTCAAAGCGGGTTTTCAGTGCGACCATAGCCTTTAGTGTACCCGACCCGTCCGTGCCTGACTTCGGGGCCAGGCCCGCGGCCCGTGGGACGGCGACCGCCCGCCCGGACTAGAGCGTTTCCCGTTTCGGTGTAGCGGCGTCACGCGAGCCGCGACCGTCAGGGAGCGGAGGTTCGCC
>JAQGHJ010000102.1 GCA_028288905.1 Phycisphaerales bacterium
CGGAAACGCTCACGTGCATCGGGTCCGACCTCTCGCGTGCGGCCGGCGGGTCGCGCGGCTCGCCCGCACACGACTTGCCCGACGGCCGGCCCATTACGCGCGGGGTCGGGTCGCCACGCAAGCACGAGCCGTCCGTCCGATCCCCTCTTCACGGGGCAACCGCACGTTCGACGGGCAGGCCGGTCGGAGCCGCGACAGCCAGGGAGCGACGGCGCGGACAATGGCAGGTTGACGCGGGCCCGCCGTCTTCCATTCCGTCGCTCCCTGACGGTCGCGGCTCTGATCAACGCTTGCCGTACGTTTGCGATTCAGTCTCATGAAAAAATGGCCGAGTTTGCCACAGCGGTCCGCAGCGGCGGTCGGTATCTTGCGGGCCGCCCGGCGTCGGCGGTCCGGCGGCACCTTGCCGTCGACCGGCCGAGTTGCGGGCGTGCCCGTTTCGACTAGCGGCCGCCGCGTGGGCGGCCGGGCCGACGGGCCGCCCGGGGTCCGCGGGCAAAGGAGAACCAGCATGGGTCGCACGAAGAACGTCGGTCACGGGTGGGCGCGGGCGATCGCCGTCCCGGTCGCCGCGGTGTGCGCCGCCGGCGCGGGGGTCGCGTGGGTGTCGTCGCCGGCCCGGGCGGCCGACGAGAAGGCGCCGAAGCACACGATCAAAGAGATCATGCACAAGGCCCACAAGGACGACGACGCGCTGCTGAAGAAGGTGACGGGCCCCAAGGCCACGCACGACGACGCCGTCGCCCTGCTCGAGCTGTACAAGGACCTGGCGGCCAACAAGCCGCCCAAGGGCGACCAGGCCGACTGGGACAAGCGGACGGCCGACATCGTGGCTGCGTCCGAGGCGACTACCAAGGGCGACAAGGTCGATGCCAAGGCGGTCGCGACGCTGAAGAAGACGGTCGACTGCAAGGCGTGCCACACCCTGCACAAGCCGGCTTGAGGCCCGCGCCGGTCGGGCGATGGTCGCCGGCCTTGCGCCTTCTCCACCCGTGTGTTCCATCACGTCGGGATTGGCCGGGCGAAGGGTTCCGGAGGCCAAACACATCGGGCCGATCGGAAAAGAGAGTAGCCCCACCCGGAAGGGTGGGGTTCTTCATTTCAGCACCGGTCCAACTGCGAGAATCCACCCCTTCGGGTGGGACTGTTCATTCTCCGCGCCAGCAGTTAGCCGCCCGCTTCCGCTTCACTTCCCGAACGCCGCGTCCAACTCCGCGGCCAGCCGGTACCCCGCCAGCACGACCCGTCGCTCGGCCACCGCCTTGGCGGCCGGCAGGTAGTCGCCCGGCAGGACCGGGCCGTCGGACCGGTCGGTGCTCCCGCGCAGGTCCCCCCGCCGGTACACGACGTCGATCGCCAAGTGGTAGCTCTCCTGGACCCACTTCTTCGGGTCCCGCTCGGCCAGCGCCCGCTTGAGCTTGTCGGGGGAGAACGCCGGGCGGTTCCGCAGTTCGGTCGCGGCGTTGGCCGCGTCGCGGTACGTCTGGCTGCCGAGGATCAAGCCGTCCCACAGCGAGTGCAGGTTCAGCACCGAGCCGCCCGCTTCCGCCCGGACGTGGAACGAGTTCCCGCCCCGGTCCCCCTCGGGGTACCGCTCGGCGTACAGCGACACCGCGTGCAGCGGCTGGTGGGCGTCGCCGACGAGGTGCATCACCCAGCAAACCGCGACGGCCTTGGCCTTGGGGTCGGCGTCGGCCGCCCGCAGGATCGCCTCGTTCGCCTTCAGGGCGGTCAGCAGGTGGTCGCCGTTCGGGTCGACCTCCGGCGGCTTGACCCGCTTCGCCTCGGCCGGCGGGACGTACGGGACGTCGACGTAGTGCCACGGCCCGTGGTGGTATTCGGGCTTGTCCCGGACGTCGTCCGCCCACCGGGCCGCGACCATGAACAGGTACCGGTCGCGGTCGGCCTCCGGCACCGCCTCCAGCCGCTTGGCCAGCACGTCGTCGTACTGCGGGTGTTGCCGGAGGGCGGCGAGGGCGGCGGCCAGCGCCTTGGGGTGGTCCTTGGCCAGCACGTCGTACGCGATCGCCCCGACGACCATGTGCCCGGGCCGGTTCCACGCCAGCGCGGGCCGGGCGACGGTCAGGAGGACGAACGCCAACAGGAGGCAGGTCGGGCGGAGCCGCATGGGGAGATGATACGGCGGCGGCGGGCCGGTGGCGGCGGGTTGGAAGAAATCCGCAATTCGGCGGGACCGTTCCCTGGGCGGCAGGACGGCCTGTCAACGAGCGGCACGACCGTATCCGAAGGAGGCCGGTCGGAGCCGATCCGCGTCCGTGCGATCCTTTAACCGGTTCGGGAGCCTACGGTCGGTTGTAGGAACGGCTCGGTGTCCTGTGTCTCCGCTACGAGGTGTGGAGGTCTTCCCTCCGTTCCCCCGCGAGGCGCGTTCGAGGGCGCGGGCAGCACGGAGGTACCGGCGCCGGCCGTGTGCGCCGGGGCCGGTCACGCCGTGTCGACGGAGGGCAAAATGAATCGACGAGCGCGACGGTGGTGGTCGGCGGTTTTGGTGATCTTGGCGATGGGCGCGCCCGCCGCGCGGTTCGCC
>JAQGHJ010000105.1 GCA_028288905.1 Phycisphaerales bacterium
GCGGCGGCCGGGTCTTCGACAGTGGCCAAAAGGACTACGTGTGGGCGCGCTGCGCGGTGGCCGACTGCGGCTGCGCGCCGTCCGGTGCTGAGGCAGAAACGCGTTAGCCCGTTTCCCTACCCGGGCAGGCACTGGTGCAGTGCCGAGGCACGACACCGCCAAAAGGCGGGACCGCGAACGCGACCGACGGATCTCGGACACGCTGAGCGTTGCTGCCGGCACCCTCTCGGAGCCGCTCCGCCCCGGCCACGCCGGTCCCTCACGAAGGAGCACGTAGATGATCGATCCCGACCGTTCGCAGGACGGAGGGTCCCGGCGCGATGCCGGCACCCCCGACGAGGCCTCCGGACCCTCCCCCGACGAGCAGCGGATCTCCCGTCGCCGGATGGTCGGCTACCTCCTGGCGGCCCCGACGCTCGTCGCCGCCGCGCGCTTCATGCCTGCGGAGCAGGCCGCCGCCGAGGGCCTCCCGGGTCCGAACGTCGCGGACGTCTTCGACCTCTCCGATGTCCTGAACGCCGCCGCCGCCCCGACCTACGGGCTCCTCGCGATCACGATCGACAAGGCCGGCAACGCGAACTTCCAGCTGCCCCGCTCCGAGAACGGTCAGGGCATCACCACGACGTTCACGATGATCATCGCCGACGAGATGGACCTGCCGATGAGCAAGGTCAAGGTGACCTTGATGCCGGCGGAGCCGAAGCTCCTCTTCAACCAGCTGACGGCCGGGTCCAGCAGCGTCTTCACCCTCTACGAGCCGGTGCGCCGGGCGGCCGCCGTGGCGCGGACCCAGCTCCAGCGGACCGCCGCCCGCGAGCTCGGCGTCCCCGCGCGCGACCTGACGCTCAAGAACGGCGTCTTCACGGCCAGCCACGGCGGGACCATCGACTTCGGCGCGCTGACCGAGAAGGCCGCCGCCAAGCGGATGATCGAGTTCCGGCCCCGGCTGAAGAAGGCGGCGGACCAGAAGCTCATCGGCACCGAGCAGAAGCGCGTCGACGCGCTCGACATCGTGATGGGCCGCAAGACGTTCACGATGGACCTCCAGCCGGCGAACGCCAGCCCCACGATGATCTGCCGCCCGCCGACGCTCAACGCGAGCGCCACGGCCATCCAGAACAAGGCCGCGGTCCTCAAGATGCCCGGCGTGAGTCACGTGCTGCTCGTGCCCCACAGCGACGACGTCCAGGGCGGCGTCGCGGTCGTCGCGAAGACGTTCGGGCAGTGCATCGACGCGATCCGGGCGCTCAAGGTCAGCTGGACGAAGGGCTCGATCGCCGGGCGCACCGAGCAGTCGATCAAGGCGGACCTCGCCAAGGCCGAGCTGCCGATGACCCCGGCGCTCGGGAAGGTCATCGAGGAGACGTTCACGTTCAACTTCCGCTCCGGCTCCGCGCTGGAGACGAACTGCGCGGTCGCCGACGTCCGCAAGGACAAGGCCGAGATCTGGGCGCCACTGAAGTCGCCGCAGTGGGCGCAGGGCAAGATCGCCGAGCTGCTGAAGCTCAACGTCGAGGCCGTCAAGGTCAACGTGATGGACGGCGGCGGATCGTTCGGGCGCCGCCTGTTCTGCGACGGCGCGTTCGAGGCCGCGGTCGTCTCCCGGTCGATCGGGCAGCCCGTGAAGCTCATGTGGCACCGCGCCGACGACGCACGCCACGGCCGCCACCACCCGCTGACGACGTCGAAGGTGCGGATCACGACCGGCGGCGGGGCGGTCCTGCAGTACGACCAGCGCCACACGGCCGTCCCGACGGACTTCACCCAGGGCCTCGGCGACTACCTGACCGCGGCCGAGACGCGCCTGCCGCTGCAGAACTTCGCGCAGTTCTCCCAGACCGTCTTCTACACGACGGCCAACGTGCCCTACAACTTCGGCGTCGTCACGCAGCTGTTGAACGAGATCGACGCGTTCAACACCTTCAACACGTCGAGCGTCCGCAACGTCTACAGCCCGGACTTGGCGACAGCGACGGAGCTGATGGTCGACCGGGTCGCGAAGGAGTTCGGCCGGGACCCGATGGAGTTCCGCCTGGCGTTCGCCAAGGACCAGCGGATGAAGGACGTCCTGAACGCCGTCAAGAAGGCCGGCAACTGGGGCCGGGCGATGGCGCCGGGCACCGCGCAGGGCATCGCGATGCGCAACGAGTACAAGGGCCGCACCGCGTGCCTGGTCGAGATCGACTGCACGCCGGCGACGGTCAACCGCAAGATCCGCCAGGCCGTCACGGGCCCGCGGGTGACCAAGCTCGTCTTCGCCATCGACGTCGGCATCCCGATCAACCCGCTCGGGCTGAAGGCCCAGGTGATGGGCGGCGCCATGGACGGCATCGCGCAGGCGCTGACCTACAGCCACCACCTGAAGGACCAGAACTTCATCGAGGCCAGCTGGGACAACTCGGCCTACACGCGGCAGTGGAACACGCCGCCGGTGGTCGAGATCATCGTCATGCCGCAGACCACCGACGTCGCCGGCGGCGCGGGCGAGGCCGCGGTCGGGACGACGATGGCCGCCGTGGCCTGCGCCTACGCACGGGCGATGGGCAAGATGCCGACCGAGTTCCCGATCAACCACAACTCGCCGCTGCACTTCGAGCCCTACCCGGCGTCGCCGCCCGTCCCGGAGGTCCCGTCCGACGTCCTCGAGCGGGCCGGCATCAAGCGGGCCGCCGTCAAGAAGGAGAAGCTCACGACCAAGAAGAAGCGGCGCCCCGCGGCGAAGCGCCCCGCGGCGAAGAAGCCCGCCACGAAGTCGTCCACCAGCAGCACGAGCAAGTAGGGGACCGGCATGCCGAATCACACGTTCTCGGTCAACGGCAAGAAGGTCACGGTCGACGTCGAGGACGACGTCCGCCTGCTCTGGGTCCTCCGGGACGTCCTGAAGATCCACGGGCCCAAGTACGGCTGCGGCATCGGGGTGTGCCGCGCCTGCACCTGCCACCTCAACGGCAAGGCGTTCAACCCCTGCGTCACGCCGGTGGGGGACATCCGCTCCACCGACGAGGTCACGACGAT
>JAQGHJ010000125.1 GCA_028288905.1 Phycisphaerales bacterium
ATGTACCTGCTGCGGGTGAAGACGACGACGAAGGCGTGGTGAGGGCACGCCGAGCGGCGGACGAGGGGTGAGCGGGTGGCTCGTCGCGGCTGGCAGCGGCGGCGGACATGCGACCGCGAAGGCGCGAAGAGCGCAAAGGAAGACGCGAACGGGAGAGGGGGAATTGGGGCAGACGTTCGATGGCTGGCGTTCTGGTGCCGCGCCCTCAGCATCACCACCGCCGCCGCCGCCCCCTCTACTTGTGACTGTAGCTCCGCGCCACACGCCGCTTGTCGCCTGTTTCCGTCCGGCGCTTCCCCTTCGCGTCTTCCTTCGCGCTCTTCGCGCCTTCGCGGTCGCATGTCCGCCGCCTCGTGCCTCCCACGCTGTCCGCCGGTTTTCACTCGATCCTGAGCCCCCGCGGCAGACTCTCGCCGAACGCGTCCCGCTGCTCCTCCTCTCGCAACGTCCCGCCGGCCTCGACCAGCTCGACCCACCGGTCCGCCCCCTCCCCGCCGCGGGCGCGGAGCCATGCGGCCACGGCGGCCCGGGCACTGTCGCCGACGTCCCGATGCCGGTCGCCGGTGCGGCGGGCGAGCGAAACGGCCGCGAACGCGGCGGCCGAGTCGGGCGGGTCCAGCGCGACGAGCTGGCCGGCCCACGCCTCGGCCACGGCCGGGTCGACGGCCGCGTTCAGCGGGCCGTATGCCGGCACCCGCGCCCCCGTCCGGCCGAGGGCGAATAGGATCGCCGACCGCACCTGGGCAACCTTCTCCCGCGGGAGCCGGTTGAGCAGCAGGTCGCCGAGCTCTTGCTTAGTCGACGGGCGGAGCAGTTCGAGGGACCCGAGCAGCCGCCACACCTCGGCCGACTCGTGCGGGCCGAACTGGAACGCCGGCGACCGCCCGCGAGCCGCGCCGCCGCTGCTCCCGCCCGTTCCGCCTCCGGCCTGCTGCCTGCGGACCGCCGCCCGCCAGTCGGCCAGCAGCGGGTCGGCCAGCGTCGCCTGCTGCCCGGCCGTCAGCCCGCCCGCCACCCGCCGCCAGAGCACCCACCACTCGGCCCGGACCTGCTCGTTCTTCGGGAACGCCAGCGGACGACTTGCCAGCCGCCACGTCTGCCCGACCCGCCAATCGTCGACGGCCAGCCCGTACCCGGGCCGCAGGCAGAACCCGGCCAACCCGAGCCACCGGGCCTCGTGCTCGGCCGACAGCCGGCGACCCAACTCCACGTCGTACACGGTTTCCCAGAGCCCGCGGAGCAGCGACGCCGGCCAGTCCGCCCGCGGCTGTCCGACCGCCTGCTCCAGCCGCTTGACGAGCGACGCCGGCGGGAACGCCGGGTCCGGCTTGGCCGGGGCGAACGTGCCGCGGATCAGCGCCCGCCCGGCCGCCAGCGTCCCCTCGTCGACCACGCCCTGCCGCTCGCCCGAGCCGCCGTGGCGTGCGGCCCCGGCCTGACTGGCGGACCGCACGTCGAACGCCAGCCGCCACGTCCGCCGCCCACCGCCGCCGCTGGGGCCCGCCGCCTCCGAGCACCAGATCTCCAGCGTTCCGACCTCGGTCAGCTTCGCGTGCAACTCGACCGGCACCGCCGCCGCCCCGGCCGCCGCCTTGCCGCTCGCCAGCACCGTGCGGATCGGCGGCAGGGCGGTGAGCTGCCCGGCGTCTGGCGACACGAGGTCGGCCGGCACGAGCGCGCCCGGCCGGTCGGTTGTACGGGTGGCAGAGTAGTACAGCGGGAACTCGGCCGGCTGGCGGATGAGCAGGTCGAACCGCCGCCCGGGCAGGTCGACCGTCTGCCCCTCCTCCACCCCGGCCGGCAGCAGGCAGACGGCGGCCCCTTCGCCCGCCGCCGTCTCGACGCCGAGGTAGTACGAGTGAGCCAGCCCGCCCCGGATGCGGACGCCCCGGCCCCGGCGGACGGTCCCGTAGTACGCCGCCCCGCGGGCGACGGCTAGGTCCAGCCGGGCGTTCGCCAGCACGGTCGGCCGCCACGCCGCGTCAACCCCGCCGCCGCCGCCCGCGGGCGCGGCGAACCAGCTCGTCAGCACGTCCAGCAGCCGTCGGCGGAGGGCGGGGGATTCGAACAGCCCGCCGTTAAACAGCACGAGGTCCGGGCGGGCCGGGTCATGGGCGTCGCCGGACATCGCCGAGCCGGCGGCTCCGGCGCTCTCCTGCCGGAACTGTTCCCGGTGCGCGGTAAGGAACGCGGCGAGGTAGCGTGTGACGGCCGGGTCCGGCGCGTACGGCAGGCCGAACTCCTGGAACCCGGACCGCCGGGCGACCGGCTTGGCGTTGAGCGGGACCGCGGGCAGGAACCCGTCGACCAGCACCCGCTCGACCTCGTCGCGGGCCAACTGCACCGTGATCGCCGACCCGACCAGCCGGGACCCGCCGCCGGGGATGGTGAACGTCGCGCGGTCCGGCGGGTTCAAGCCGAGCAGCGATTCCTTGACCGCCCGGGCGGCCCGGACGGCGGCGGCCCACTGGCGGGGGTCCAACCGCGGCCGGCCTGCGGCGACCAGTTGGTCCTCGGCGTGTCGGGCGAGGGCGAGGTCCAGGTTGTCGCCGCCGAGGATCAG
>JAQGHJ010000144.1 GCA_028288905.1 Phycisphaerales bacterium
GCGCAGCTCGCCGGTGATGTCGAGCGCCGAGACCCTCGAGGCGGAGGCGGCGGTGCCCGTCGCCGCCGCCCCGGTCCTGAAGCCGGAGCGGGACAACCGGCTCGACTTCTGGCGCGGGTTCTGCCTGATCGACATGCTGCTCGTCCACCTCGTCCACCAGGGCATGAGCCTGGGGAAGACGCTGGACGTGTGGGTGGGCGAGTACACCCGCTTCGCCGCCGGCGGGTTCGTGTTCATCGCCGGGATGTCGATCGGGCGGATCTTCCTGCCCCGCGTCCGCGACCCGGCCAAGCGGTGGAAGACGTACCAGGCACTGTGGCGGCGGGCGGGGGTGATCCTGCTCGTCCACTACGTGGCCGAGATCGGGTACCTCGTCATGTACCCGCTGTTCGCGACGATGGCGGTGCCTAACCTGCGCGGGCAGATCTGGGCCATCCTGACGATGCGGTCGGGGTACGACCTGCTACCGTTTTACGTCGTCGTGGTCGCCCTCGCGCCGGGCATGCTGGAAGTGGTCCGCCGGGGTTACGGGTGGGCGCTGGGGCTGACGAGCGTGCTGCTGTTCACGTGGGGCCAGTGGGACAACCCGTGGTCGGTCGCGCTGCCGAACCAACAGGCGTTCCTGCCGATCCTGTGGCAGTCGATCTTCGTGGCCGGGCTGCTCGGCGGGGCGGTGATGCCCGCGTACGACCGGCTGTCCCGGCAGTTGAAGGTCGGGCTCGCCGTCGCGGCCGCACTGGCCCACGTCGTCCTGTTCATCGCCTGCTACGGGCCGGACTTCGGGCTCCGGCTTTGGTTGCCGATGGCATTCTCGAAGGTCCCGCTCACCACGGGCGAGGCGCTGCGGTACCTGACGCTCACGCTCGCGATCCTGTTCGCGACAGACCTCGTCTGGCGGCCGGTGCTGGACGGCAACCCGCTCACCCGCTTCGCCGAGCGGCTCGGCCGCAACAGCCTCGCCGTGTTCGTGTTCCACGTATGGGTTGTCCAGCTGATGGTGCGGGCGGCGAACGGGTTTGAAGTTGGCTTCTCGGGCCGGCTGGTGCTGTCGGCGGCGGGGCTGACCGCACTGTGGGTGTTCGCCGGGCTGGTCGAGGCGGGCAACCCGAAGAAGACGGGCCGGGACAAATCGGCGAAGGCGAAACCCGGCGGCCGCGTCCCGGTTGGCGGCGTGCTGACTTCCGCGGACAGGCCGGCAGCGGCGGCCCGTTGGCCGGGCGGTCGGGGGCTGTTGGCCTACCGGGTCGGCGGCATGGCGAGCCTCACGGTCGCGACCCTCGTGGCCGTCCTCGTGTCGCACGTCGAACAGCGGAAATTTGGGAGGAAATGGGTCGCCGGGCGGCACCGCCCGCCGGTCGCCCAGCGGCCGTTCGAGACGACGCTCGGCGGCCACACCTTTATCCGCGCCCCGTGGGACGGCGGCCCGCTCCCGTCGGAGATGGGGGAGGATCTCGTCGAGGATCCCGAGGACGACACGCCCGACGACCCGGATGGCGACGGCGTGCCGGGCGTGACCACGGAACCAGCCGCCCCCGCGTTCGGCGGGTCGCCAGGCGATGCCACGAGCGACCGCGGCGGGGAACAACCGGCCGCTGCGGAACCTGCCCAATAGGCTGGTGCGAAAGGTGAAGGCTCGGGCAGGAGTGGGGGCGCTCGACCGCCGGACTGCGGCACTTTTTGCCGGCTCCTCCAAATATGCCGAAACGCCGACTACGAGTCCTCGGCACCCGAGAAGATCGACCGGCTCAAAGCCTGCTCGCGGAAACGGCCTTGACCGGCGGCGAACCGACTGGCCGTTGTGGTGCAGGCTGGAGAAAGCCGGCACCTCAACGGCCGGCCGCCCTACGGCAACAGGATCGACGTTCTCAGTTCGTCGGCCGGCTCGGCTCCGCCTTCGCACTGCTCGGCTTGGACGGCGGTAGTACGGCGGCGGCCGCGGCGTTCGCGGCGGTCTTCACAACCACGACGGCGGGCTTGAGGCCGATCACGCTCGTCCAGAGCTTGTACCCGTCCCGGTTCATGTGCAACATGTCCGGACCGAACAGCTCGCCCCGCGGCCGGCCGTTGGCGTCGAGCATCGGCGTGAACACGTCCGCGAACGCCAGCCGCTGGTCCTTCAGCTTGGCGATCCAGGCGGCCGTCATCTCGTTCATCTTCCGCTGGAGCGGCAGTTGGTCCAGCCGCTTCGGGCTCGGCTTGATCGACACGTACAGGATCTTCGTGTCCGGCAGCTTGGCGTGGACGAGCTTGGCGAACGTCTGGTAGTCGGCCAGGATCTGCTCGGGCTTGCGGCCGGCGTTCAGGTCGTTGTCGCCTTCGTAGAACACGATCGTCGAGGGGCGGGCAGGCACGACGACCCGCTCGACGTACAGGACCGCGTCGGCCGCCATCGACCCGCCGAAGCCGCGGTTCAGCACCGGGTACCCGGCGTAGTCGTCGGTGAGCGTCTTCCAGAGCCGGACGCTGCTCGACCCGTAGAACAGCACGCCGCCGGGGGCCGGGGGGGCCTTGCGGTCGGCCGCCTCGAACGCGGCGATGTCCTTCTCGAACTTGTTGGCGACGGCCTTCACGGCCGCCTTCGCCGCCGCGACCGGGGCCGCCACCGCCGCCGGGCGGGTGGCCGGGGTGGCGGCCACCGTCGCCATCTCGGCCCGCGCCGGACCGGCCGCGGCAACGGCGGCCAACAGCGTCGCGATCCCGGTCGAGCTGAGCAGGTTCTTCATGGTGCGGACGCTCCTGTAAGACCCTACGGGCGGAAAGCGAATGGCGTACCCGTGAGCGGCAACTTTACGGTCGGACGTGCGGCGGCGGTATCCAGAATTACTGCGGACGTCCGCGCACGTTGAACGTGAGATGCCACCAAGTGATGGATTGGACCGGGGTGCAGGAGGACCGCCTGAGGAGGGCATCCCCCGTGCCGAACGGGCCTACTTCTGAAACAGCGGCAGGTAGCGGTACGGCACGCACAGGGCGAGCACGGCCATGCTCGTACGGTACGCCTCGCCCGCCTCCTGCTCCTGCCCGCTGCCGACGGGCCAAGTACCCTCAGGGCCTTGGCCGCTCAGCAGCGTGTCCCGCAGGCGGGGGTAGCCGCGCTCGTAGTACTTGTCCCCGAGGTGATACAGGGCCTGGGCGACGTAGTAAACGCTGTAGTAGTAGAACCCCTCGCCCGGGTTGCCGACCGGGTTCTCCAGGAGGTAATCGCCGCCGGCCGTCGCCTCGGGCGAGCGGTGTTCGCCGAGCATTTCCAGCGACACGATGGCCGTCCCCGTCCGGGCCGGGCCGGGCGTGCCGTGGCCCGCCTGGTAGGTGAACCCCGGGCCGCCGCGGAACGCGCACCGGCGGACGTACTCCCGACCCGCGTCCAGGCTCGCCTTGGGCACGTACGCCCCGCAGTTGGCCGCCGCCCGCAACGCCATCAACTGCCACCCGGTGACGGAGATGTCCGAGTCCGGGCTGGCCCGCTGGTACCGCCACCCGCCGGTGCTCAAGGGGTCCTTCCGGACGGCCTGGGCGTCGAGCGTCATCTTGACGGCCTTGGCCAGCGCCGCCTCGATCTTGTTCTTCCGGGCGTCGTCCACCATCCCGTACGCCTCGCCGAGCATGGCGGCCGCGATCCCGTGCTCGTACATGCTGGCGTTACCGTTGCCGGCCGACAGCATGCCGTTCGGCTGCTGCTTCGTGAGCACGTAGTCGATCGCCCGGTTGATGTTCTCCCCGTACGGCCCCTGCCCCGGGACGTGCCCGCGGGACAAAAACGCCTTGGCCGCCAGCGCCGGGACGGCCGTGCTCGCCCCCTGGCCCTGCGGCCACGACCCGTCCGGCAACTGGGCCTTGGCCATCCACGCCAGCGCCCGGTCGACGGCCGCCTCCACCTTCGGCGGCACCCGCTCGTCCGCGTCCGCCCGCGCCACGCCGCCGCCGCCCGCCGGCAACGGCAGTAGGCTCCGCGGCACCATCGGCCCGCCGCACACCACGGCGAGCACTGCGGCAATGGCCGTCCGCCGCCGTCCCGCCAGCAGGGCGAAACGTGGTGCGGCAGCGGCGGGGCGGCCGGGGGCGGGGGGAACGTCGGTGCTCATAGGTTTCTTTGGCCGCGTCGTCGCGGCTAGCGTTGTCTCATCCGGTAGCGATGCGTCGCAACCGGCCCGAGGTGCGACGGCGACAGCGGGTGGCGGAACGGCCAAACCGCGGCACACAACCGCGAGTGATGCGACCGCGCCGCCGTCCGAACAGGCTCTTTGCCCCAGCGAGCCACGTCCACGCACCACCAGGCCCGGCCCACCTCACCCGGCCTCGCTCACTCGTCGAACGCCACCGCTCGCGGCGTCGCAGGCCAACAGGGCCCGCCCGCGCATCGAGCGAGCCCGTCCGCCCAGCCCGTAATACCGATCGGCCGTTTCAGCGTTCGATCGTCTTACACGATCCCGTACCGGACGCGCGGCCCGGAGGCTCGTCGGTCCGACGACCGCAGGTCGGTCGGTGAAGCAGGGTGAGGCCGGAGGACGAAAAGCATGGCGACAAAAAAGCCGCACGGCGGAGGGTATTGCCGTGCGGCTTGGCGGAGGAGGAAACGAGGCTCGTGGGTGGGGGAGCGGAGCCGGCCGTCAAGGATTAAAGCCCTGGCGTCGCCACACCCGGTGTTCTGGTCGCGGTGGTTAATCCGCAGGTCGGGAAACCTGCAAAAGCCCAGGACAACGTGTCGCCTGCGGAACGCCCGCAGGCGACACTTGTCCGGGAACCAACCGCGCTCGACTCACCCCAAAGCGAAGGCGGTGCCGCCGCCTAGAATTTTCCAAAATCGCTCGTTTTACGCCGGATTCGCTCGTTTTCCGCGTCTTGGCTTGATGTTCTATTCTACGGAGAGAGCAGCCGACACCGGTCGGGCCCGCCCTGTTTCTCGGCACAGCCCCTGGTGCCGCACGGCGGCGCGGCAACGAGGCTCTCGACCAACACTTCAACCGAGCGACTGCTGCGGCGCAGTCGCCCTCCCCGCCGGAAAGTCGGCGGAAACGCCTCGTGTGCGCAACCTGATCTTCGGGTGAAGGAGTGCGGCCGTTCAGTGGATGTAGCGGCCCGCTATACCCCCGGTTCCCGTGCCGCCCGACTTGGCGTTTCCCACTGATCACGTTGTCGAGGTGGGGACGACTGGAGCCCGCAAAGGGTACGGAGAAAGGGACGGGCCGGGCCCGCCGTCGAGGTGCCGACCTCGGACTTGGTCACCGCCGCACCCGGCGTAGCTCGCCCTTACCCGCCCGCCACAGGCTCGGCCGGTCGCCCGGCCCATCGCCCTCAGTTTGGAGAATGCCATGACGATGCCCCGTTCCCGCCGTCGAGTTGGTTCCGCCAGCCGGGCGTTGCTCTTCGCGTCGCTCGCGTGCCTTTCGGCGACGCGTGCCGCGTCGGCCGCCGGTCAAACGTACGCCGCGCCGCCGACCATCCCGGGCGGCGGGGCGGGCGGGGGTCGGCCGAACAATCCGCAGGACGGACCGGGCGGCCGGCAGACGGTCGACATCCCGAACGTCGACACCGAGTCCGTCAAGACCGCCCGGACCGACGCCGCCACCGCCAAGGCCGCCCTGGCCAAGGCCCGGTCGGCGCTGGACGCGGCCGCCCGGTCGCTGCAGGACGCGTTCGACGCCCGCCCGGACGTCGTCGAGGCCGGCAAGTCCGCGGCCCTGACGAAGTCCGTGGCCGACGCCGCCGCCGCCCGCGTGTCGTCCGCCCTCCGAACCCGGGCCGATTACCAGAAGGCCGCCGCGACGGCGGACGCGGCCTCCGCCCGGGTGGCGGAGCTCCGCACGAGCGCCGACGCCACGCCCGCCGACCGGGCCGCCGCGGCCTCCGCCGCGATGGCGGCACGCGACGCCGTCACGAAGCTGCAGGAGGACGCGGTCACCGCCGACCCGCAGGCCGCCGCCGCCCGGGCGGCCGCCGC
>JAQGHJ010000145.1 GCA_028288905.1 Phycisphaerales bacterium
GCGGCGGCCGCCCCGCTACGCGGCATGCACGCCGGCGGCCTTGTCCAGCGCGTACCGGATCGTCCCCAGCCGGCGGGCGACGTCGCGCATCTCCGGCCGCTTGTCCGCCCGGGTCCGGGTGCACTCCATCGCCAGGCCGCTCAGCGGCTCGGGGCACCGGGGGTTCAGCCGGGCCGGCGGGTCGACGAGGCCGTCGGCCAGCAGGCTGTTCTCCCCCCGCTTAATCGTGAACAGCGTCGGCACGTTGCGGCCGGTCAGGGCCCAGTACAGCGTCGCCCCGAAGTTGTACACGTCCGTCTTCGCCGACACGCCCTGGCACCGGACCTGCTCGGGGGCGATGTAGTCCGCCGTCCCCTGGATCCGGCCCTTGGCCGTCCCCGTCCGGCACGCCTGCCCGAGGTCGATCACCTTCGCCTCGCCGAGGGCGTTCACCAGGATGTTGTCCGGCTTCAGGTCGCAGTGGACGTACCCGGCCCGGTGCAGGGCCTCGACCGCCTCGGCCGCCTGGGCGAACACGCCGACCGTCCGCCGGAGGTCCCCGGGCCCGCGGTCCTCGAGCGGCGCCCCGTCGAACAGCTCCAGGACCAGCGCCGCCTCGGCGACCGCCCACGTCCAGGACCGGCGGAGCTTCAGGTCGACGCTCCGGCGGAGCCCCGGGTGGGCGACCCGGGTCCCGACCGCGTGCTCGGCCCGGAGCTGCTCGACGAACCGGGCGTCCTTCGGCTTGCTCACGACGACGTGCTTGAGCGCGTACGCCCGGCCGGTCGCCGGGTCCCGGACCGCGTACAGGGCGCTCCCGGCCCCGCGGCCCAACCGCCCGGTGACCCGGTACCCGAACACGGCGGCCGGCACGGCCGCCGGAACACCCTCCCCTCCGCGTGACGCCGACGACCCCATGGCTCCACCCTTTCCTGATTCCGTCGCGCTCGCCCCGGCCGCCCCCGGCCGGCAACCCCCGCGAGCCCCCGCCGTGCGGGGGACCCCGCCTCGGCCACCGTCCCCAACCCCTATTGCCGTCCGCGCCCCGCGCGCTCACAGAGATCCGGCGGACCGAAATATTGTCGGGGGTTCCGCTTGCAGGGACCGCCGGCGATGGGAGGCCGGTAGGGAGCGACTTCCGGTCCCGTACCTCCCGCGCTTAGGCACGTTTTGGAAGTCCCCTCGGCGCGGCGCGACCGGAGCGTCCGACCGCGTGGCGACATGCCCCGTCCCGGACCGGCGGCCTGAGCTCGGGACGAAAAGAGCCGCGTAGCCCAGCCAGATGTTTTCCAGGGAACACCCCCTCCCGGCCGCCAAGTCGCAGCGAAGAATGTGCCAACCCGGACCGGATTCGTCTCGAATGCCCCTGGGTACCCGAAACGTGGGCGGGCGACGACCGGGCGACAGCCGACCACCTCACGCGGGTACCCGCGATCGCACGGTTACGAAGCAGCTGACCCTCGTCCGCCCCCTTCAATCGCACCCGCCCCGCCGTTCTCGCGGGGCAGCGCCGAGATCCGACCCACCGTCTTGTCGTGTGGTGCTAGCACCCGGCGAGCGGGCCCGTGGGGGTCCGGCTAACGCCATGCCTGGCTCGCCCCCTCGCGCCGACGGGCGTCCCGTCCTTCCCGCGCCTGGTCGAACCGGGCCCGGCCCCGGGAGGGTTTCGTCCGATCCGCCCCAAGGCTGCTCGAGGCCCGCTTCCGGGCCGCCGGCGCTGCACGACTGGAACGGGCGGGACCTCCTCACCGACGAGCTGTTCGCGGCCGTAGCGTCGTTCCAGCGGCCGGCGTGGGGGGAGTTGGACGGGCCCTGCCGTAGGCGCTGCGGAACGCCCGCCGGGCCACGCTCCGGACCGGCGACGGGGTCGCCCGCCGGCGGCCGGCCGAGGCCCGCTTGTTCGGCCGGCCGCTCGCCGCCCACGAGGTGCGCGACGGCCGGGCCAACTCGGCCGGGCGCGTGGACCCCTGGGGGCGGGACGACCGACGGGCTGCCGGCCGTCCACGCCGCCGGTCTGACCCACCGGGACGCCATCCTGCCGGCTACCGCGCCCCACGCGCCGGTCGACCGTCAACCGCTTACCGGTCGAGCTCGCTCAACCCCACTCTATCCTAGTTCGTTCGTCACGATTTGAGTCGCTGCCGCTTCACGTCGTCCCCCCGCAGCCTTCCGCGTCCGCCCCGACTCATCCGCGGACGCCACCCGTAGCTCCCCAGCCCCTCACGGCCGGGAGCACGTCCCGCACCCCTCCTGGCGTCGTTTCCGCGGCGTGATGCCGTCGGCACTGCCGGATGCACTTCAACGGTGGCGCGGCGATCCCTTCGTTCCTCCCGACGGTGGCGATGCCCGCCGCCGCGGCCGGGACAGCATCTATCGGGTGGGGGAGCCGGCCGACGCTGGGCGGCGGTCGGCCGACGTTCCTGGTCGCCGGTCCGCCGCGACGGGCAAGCCCGCGGGGTCGCTACGGCCCGGGACGGCAGACCGGTCGGGGCTCACGCCCGCGGCTTGGGAGAAGGTGCGGGGACGGTGACGGCGAGAAGTCGGAGGGCCCGTGCTGCGGCGGGTGGGGGTGGCTGCGGTCGTGGCGGTCCTGCGGCTCAAGGCGTCCCGACTCGCCTCCGAGCTGGTCGGGCCGATGGGCGCCCGGGTCCGGACGTCCGCCGGCCCGCCCCGCTCGGTGCGGACCCGCCGCGCGTCCTAATCCCCGCCGGCCAGCCCCATCGCGCCCGTTCCTCCTCCGAGCGAAGGCGTCGGCGCGTAAGCGACGGCGACTCGCAGGGCCTGGCGGCGTCAGCGCTTCTCGCCCGGCGGCCGCCCGAACCGCCCTGCGATCCACCCCTTCACCCCGCCGGCGGCCGGGCCCCCTTCCCCCACCCCGGCTGCCGGCCCGTCGCCGGC
>JAQGHJ010000147.1 GCA_028288905.1 Phycisphaerales bacterium
ATGTCATCCTGAGCGGAGCGAGGGACCCCTCGTCCACCGCGCGGCCGGGTCAGCCGGTAAGGGGCCGGGGAATGGGAATGTGTGGGCGTCCGACGGTGCTCGCGAACCGACTGGCCATCTTTTCACATTCCACTGGCCCTCAGGTGTTGACCCGGCCGCGCGGTGGACGAGGGGTCCTTCGCTCCGCTCAGGATGACATCCGTGGGGGCGTTGCCACGAGGATGTGGACGCAGCTCCTATTTACCGCACCCAAGCCGGTGCCCGTTTTCAAATGCACCCGCCGGACGCGCCCTGCCGCCCTCCCGTGAAGGCCGGCAGGCTGGGTGGCGCACGGTCGGCCGGCGGGTTCGGTCGGGCGGTCAGAAGTACAGGTTCGGGAAGTCCCCGCCCCACTGGTAGCTGGTCGGCATGGCCGTCGGGTTGCCGAACGGGTAGTACCGGAAGTAGTGCCGGCCCGGCGGCGGGCCGGTGTCGCCGGGGCGGGGCCAGGTGTTGCCGGTCACGCTCTCGTGGAAGTCGTGCCCCTCGTTCTTCGTCCGCAGGGTGGTGCGGATCTCCCCGACGTGCCCGTCGAGGAACGCGGCGTTCGCGGCCCCGTTGTGCCGGAACGGGATGCGGCCGGGGCCGAGGTTTCCGCTCTTGGCGACCGCCTCGGTCGTCTCCCGCCCGGCCGCCGGCACCTGCCCGGTGTTCACGTCCACGTGCTGGTAGTCGGCGAAGATCATCATCTTCGTGTGGTCCCCGCCGAGGTTCGACTGCTTGATCCACTGGTTGCGGGTGGTGGTGCCAGTCCCGAGGGCCGAGTCCCGGGTTCGGGTGGTGGACGACATGTTGAAGTCGTTCGCCCCGATGCTCACGTCGATCCGGTAGACCGCCGTGCTCGGCCCGGTCCCCGGGTCCTGGGTGTAGAGGGCCAGGCGGTTCATTCCCTCGGTCATGTTGTCCCCCGGGCACCGGGCGATCGCCTGCGGCATCCGGTTGGCCGACCCGACGTACCGGGTCACCCCGGCGTCCGGGTCGAGGTGGGTGGCGGCGTTCATCAGGTAGCCCTTGTTGTCGTTGGCGTACATCTGGAACGCCATCGCGTACTGCCGCAACAGCGACTTGCACGCCGCCGACTGGGCGACCGTCCGTGCCTTCGCCAGGGACGGCAGCAAGATCGAGATCAATAAGGCGATAATGCCAATTACAACCAAAAGTTCGACGAGCGTGAACCCGCGGCGGCGGCGGGTGGCGGCACCTGTGGGCCGCCCCGTCGGTACGGCAAGGATGAATGGGTGATTCGCGACGCTTTTACTAAGGTGAGACATAATCTCAACCTTAAACCGCAATGAAGATTTCGTGTCAAGAGACTCAGTCTCAACACTTCGACCAAAGGGATTTCGCATCGGCCGTAAGTGCTTTTCGGAGGAGCGTTTCGCAGGAACCGGAAAGAAATTTCGGTGTGCAAAAGGAACTCGTCGGAACTGGCCCATCGCGACGCGGCTCCCGAATTCTTGAAGGTAAGTGATTGTATGCTGGGTCTTTACCTGCGACGAGGCACGTCGCGGCCGTCGCAGGGGCGGCTATACTGGCACAGCCCGTTCCGCGCGGGGTGCGGCGCCAAACCATGCCGGCTCTGCCGCCAAGCGGGTTTCGGAGTCCCGTTGTGAACTGGCCGGGTTGTGGTGTGGCCGTCCAGGCGGCACGGGCGAGCGGCCCGCCCGCACCCGGGGAGCGCGGCAAGCCGGGACGGGACTTATCCGGCGACGGTAGGGAGGAGGCGCGGGCCCTCCCTGCGGGACGAGTGCAGGCGAGACGTCCGCACCACAACCCGGCCGAGCTGGTACGGGACTGCGGGAACCGCACTAGCGCTTTGGGGCGGGCGGCAGGACGTGTTCGAGCACCTTCGCGCTGCACAGCACGCCCGGCATGCCCGCGCCGGGGTGGGTGCCGGCCCCGACGAAGTACAGGTTGGCAATATCCCCGGACCTGTTGTGGAACCGGAAGTAGGCCGATTGGCCGAACGTCGGCTGAATACTGAACCCGGTCCCGTGCAGGGTGTTGAGGTTGTCCCGGAAGTGCTCGGGCGTGACGAAGAAGTCGACGGCCAGGTTCGCCCGCAGCCCCGGCAGGTGCCGCCGCTCCAGGTCGTCGAGGATCAGGTCGCGGTACCGCGGGCCCATCGTTTTCCAATCGACGTCACTCTGGAGGTTCGGGACCGGGCACAGGACGTAGAACGCGTCGCACCCCGGCGGGGCCATCGACGGATCGGTGGCCGTCGGGCGGTGCAGGTACGTGCTGAAGTCGTCGAGGGCGAGTTCCTTTAGGTCGAACATCTCTTTGAGGTGCTCGGCGTACCGGTCGCCGAGCAGGATCGTGTGGTGGGCGACGTCCGGGTACTGCTTGGTGGTGCCGAAGTACCAGACGAACAGGCCCATCGAGTACCTGAGGTTGTCGATCTTCTTGTCCGGCCAATTCGAGCGGAACTCGGGGGCGATCAGGTGCTTGTGGACGGTGGGGGCGTCGGCGTTGCAGACGACGACGTCGGCATTGAGGTCGCCAACGCCCTTGACGCGGACGCCGTCAACGTGCGGACCCTGCTGTCGCCATCGTTCAGGGGGGGCGGTACCGCCGGTCTCCATCTTGAACATCGCGCGATGTTGCGCCTCGGTCGGCCCGCGCTTGATTTGGATCTGTTCGACCTCCTCCCCCAGCCGGAACGTCACCCCCTCCTCCTCCAAAAGCTTCACGATCCCGCTGACGATTGCCCCCGTCCCGCCCATGGCGAAGTGGACCTTCCACTCCCGCTCGAGGTACTGGATGAGCGAGTAGATGCTGGTCGTGTTGAACGGGTTGCCGCCGACGAGCAGCGGCTGGAACGAGAAGACGCGGCGGAGCTTGTCGTTCTTGATGTACTTGCAGGCCATCTGCCACACGGTCCGCCAGGTGCCGAGCGTCATCAGCTGCGGACTGACCTTCACCATCGACCAGACGGTGTCGAACGGCCGGTCGCCGAGCTGCGTGAACCCGACGTCGAAAATCTTCTTCGTGTGGGCGAGCAGCCGCAGGTACCCGTCGCAGTCGGCCGGCTCGATCTTGCGGATCTCGTCCAGCGTCTGCTCGAGCGTGCCGCCGTAGTTGAAGTAGGTGCCGTCGGCGAACCCGATGCGGTACCACGGGTAGACCTCGCGGAACTCGACGTAGTCCTCCCGCCGCTTGCCGAACAGGGCGAACAGCTCGTCGAACAAAAAGTGGGCGGTGACGACGGTCGGGCCGGCGTCGAACGTGAAGCCGTCGCGGCGGTAGACGGTCGCCCGGCCGCCGGGCTGGTCCTGCTTGTCGAGGACGGTAACGGCGTACCCGCGGGCGCGCAGCCGAGCGGCGGCGGCGAGGCCGCCGAAGCCGGCACCGATGACGAGGGCAGTGGGGGGCATGGGAGGGGGGGAAAGGCTGGGGTCGTGGGTCGTGGGTGGGGCGGCGCTCACTCCCTCCCCCACGGATGTCATCCTGAGCGCAGCGAAGGACCTCTCGTCCACCGCAAGGCCGGGCCAGCGGTTCTGGGGCCGTCGATTGTGAATGGGTGGCCTAACGCCAAGCTCCGGCGGCGGGCCACCCACTACCATTCGGCCGTCCTCGAACCGCTGGTGGCGTCGCGCGGTGGACGAGGGGTCCTTCGCTCCGCTCAGGATGACATCCGTGAAGGCATTCGCGGGGCGAGGATTCGTCGAACGGCCGAGCCCTCCGGCCCGGCCGGTACACGGTGGGCATTTACCGCCTTACGTACGCACCATCTGCGGGGGCTCCGTCGCAACGCATTCGGATTCGGTACCCGCGGCCGCGGCTTCTTCGGCCGCCGGAATGGCGGCGAAGTACGTCGCCCCCATCGACGCCAGCAGCCCGGCCGTGGCGGCGGCGAAGCGGGGAGGCAGGGCCGGGTCCACGGTCGCGGCCCGGGCGTCGGCGAGCAGTTGGTCGATCGCGGCTTGGGTGCGGTCGGCCGCCCCACCGGCCAGCAGGTCCTGCCGCAGGTCCTCGGCCAGTTGAACTGCCCGGCGGCCGCCGGTAGCGGACGCGCCGGCCCGTTGGATCGTCTCCAGCCGGTCGTCCAGCGCCCGCCGGCTGGCCGGCGGAAGGGCGAGCCTCGCCCGCAGCAGCGTTGGGGTCCGCTTGCCCTGGACGAGGTCGCACCCGTCGCGGGCCGTCGTCGTCAGGTCGAGCAGGTCGTTGTGCAGTTGGTACGCCTGCCCGACGGCGGCGGCGAACCGGCTGACGGCCGCCTGGGCCGCGTCCCCGAGCCCTGCCAGCAGCGCCCCGCTGAGCATCGGGCCCTCGAACGTGTAGGCGGCCGTCTTCCAGTGGTACCCGCGGAGCACCGTCCGCTCGTCCTCCTCGCCGATCGGGACGTGCGACTGGATGATGTCGACCGCCTG
>JAQGHJ010000155.1 GCA_028288905.1 Phycisphaerales bacterium
GCGGCGGCCGACCGGCTTGCCGCGGGTGCGGGCGGGGCCGCAGGGGTGGGCGACGCCGACGCTGGGTCGGCGACCGCGCCGAGGGAGCGGCTTCCCCTGCCGGCGTTCATGACGCCCGACCTTCCGCCCGATCCGGCCGCGGCCGGGGCGGCCACGCACCTCGTGCTTCAGCACCTGCGGTTCGCCGACGCCCGGGACTGGGCGGACGTCGAGCGGCAGATGGACGCGATGGTGGACGACCGCCGGCTGACCGCGGCCGACCGCCGTCTGGTCGACGTGGCGGCCGTCGAGTGGTTCCTCTCGACCGACGTGGCGGCCCTGATCCGCGCGCACGAGCCGGCTGCGATCCGCGAGATGCCGGTGTACCTCGCCGAGCCGATGCCCGGCGGCGACGGGGCGGCCGACGTCGGTGCCGACCCCATCGCCGACCCGGCGGACGCGGTCATGGTCCGGGGGCGGGTTGACCTGTTCCTGCCGCTGCCGGACGGTGGGTTGCTCGTCGACTACAAGACGGACCGGCTCGCCACCGGGGCGGCGGTCGACGCGCGGGCCGCCGCGTACCGCCTGCAACTCCGGCAGTACGCCGATGCCGTCGGCCGTATCGCCGGCCGGCCCGTGCGGCGGAGCTGTCTCGTGTTCCTCCGGGCCCAGCGGATCGTGGACGTGTGACGTCGGCCTGGCGTCGTGACCAATAGCCCCCACCCGGGAGGGTGGAGGTTCGAGTGCCCAGTGTCCCCGCCGCGGCGACCCCGCCCTCCCGGGTGGGGCTATCTCATTCCGCTCCTTCGTTCGACGGCGTCGGATCGCAACCGGGTCTCGAACGTCCGGCGTATACTCCAGCCAGCCCGATGTCCCGCATCCCCCCCATCCCCGACGTGAGCCCCGCCAAGCCGCCCGCGTACCTTTCGCCCGTGGGGCTCGTCGCGATCGACCTCGACGGCACCCTGCTGACCGACCAGAAGCAGGTGAGCATCCGCACGGCCAAGGCGCTCGCCGCCCTGCCGGCGATGGGGGTGAAGGTCGTCATCGCGTCCGCCCGCCCGCCGCGGAGCGTGCGGCAGGTGTACGACCTACTGAAGCTCGACACTTGGCAAATCAACTACAACGGGGCGCTGATCTACGATCCGCCGAACGCGGCCGTCGTCCGGCACGAGCCGATGCCGGCGGAGTTGGTCGCCGCCATCGTCGACCGGGCCCGGGCGGCGTACCCCGACTGCTTGGTTAGCTGCGAGATCCTCGACAAGTGGTACACCGACCGGGCCGACCAGACCTACACCACCGAGACGGGCCGGATGTTCCAGCCGGATCTCGTCGCCCCGTTGCACATGTTTTTGTCCCAGCCGGTGACGAAGCTGATGCTGCTGGGCCCGACGCCGATGATCGACGATCTGTCCCACACCCTTCGCCCGGCGTTCCCAGACGTGGCGGTCGTGCGGGCGGACCCGGAGCTGATCCAGATCATGGGGTCGGCCGTCAGCAAGGGGGCGGCGCTGCGGCACGTGGCCGAGGCGTACGGCGTGCCGATGGGCCGGGTGTTGGCCATCGGCGACGCGACGAATGACATCGAGATGCTCCGGTCCGCTGGCATTGCAGTGGCGGTCGGCAACGCCCACCCGTCCGTCAAGGCGGCCGCACACTGGGTCGCGCCGACGAACAACGAGCAGGGCGTTCACGCCACGCTCGTGAAGTACGGGCTGGCCGAGTAGCGGGAAATGCTGAGCGGCGGATGCTGAACGGTTCCGCCGATCGCGACCTGCGTTGCGGGGTCGGGAGCACCGGCGTTCAGGGTTGATCGTTCAACGTTCACCACCAGCGTTTCCCCCCCCTCGCCCCTACAATCCCGCCCCCATGGCTCTCCCGTACCTCACGCCCGCGTTCCCCGGCATCGGCGGGACGATCAAGAACCGGCCGGAAGACTTCTTCGTCCAAGAGGTGCCGCTGTACGAGCCGGCCGGCGAGGGCGAGCACGTCTACTTCGAGATCCAGAAGGTCGGGGTGCCGACGTTCGACGCGGTGGACCGAATCGCGCGGGCGCTGCGGGTGTCCGCCCGCGAGGTGGGGTACGCGGGGCTGAAGGACGCGCGGGCCGTCACCCGGCAGGTGCTGTCCATCGCCGGGGTGACCGAGGACGCGGTGATGGGGCTGAGCGTGCCGGGCGTGACCGTGCTGTGGGCGGCCAGGCACGGGAACAAGCTGCGGCTCGGGCACCTGGCCGGCAACCGGTTCGCGATCAAGATCCGCGGAGTGACACCAACGGACGTCGTCAAGCTCGACCCGGTGATGGCCGAGCTCGAACGGCGCGGGATGCCGAACTACTTCGGCGAACAGCGGTTCGGTCGCCGGGGCGACAACGACCGGCTCGGGGCGGCCCTCGTCGCCGGCGACGACCTCGGCGTGCTCAAGCTCCTGCTCGGGACGCCCGTCGCCCGCATGGACGACGGCCAGACCCACCAGGCCCGCGCCCTGTTCGACAAGGGCGACTACGAGGCCGCGATGAAGGCGATGCCCCGCCGCCACGGGATGGAGCGGCGGGTGCTCGCCCGGTTCATCAAGACCGGCCGGGCGGACGCGGCCGTCCGCACGATCGACGACCGCATCCGCCGGCTATGGGTGTCGGCGCTGCAGTCTCGGCTGTTCAACGAGGTGCTGGCCGCCCGAGCCGGGACGATCGACAAGCTGGTGGACGGCGACTTGGCCTGGAAGCACGACAGCGGGGCCGTGTTCGCCGTCACCGACGCCGCGGCTGAGCAGCCGCGGTGCGACGCGTTCGAGGTCAGCCCGAGCGGCCCGCTCGTCGGGTACCGCATGACGATGCCGGCCGGGGAAGCGCTGCGGGCGGAGGAAGAATCGTTCGCAGCCCGGGGACTCAAACCGGACGACTTCCGCCGCACTGGCGACCTGAAGGTGAAGGGGGCCCGGCGGCCGCTTCGGGTGAAGCCGACGGACTGCAAGCTGGAGGCGGGCGTCGACGGGTTCGGCCCGTACGTGACGGCGGCGTTCACGCTTCCCCCCGGATCGTTCGCGACCGTGCTGATGCGGGAGCTGATGAAGAACGAAGCAGCTGAGACGGGTGTCGGCACCGACGCGGCCGAGTGAACGACGTTGAAGGTAGCCGCCGGTAGCCGCTTAACCCGGCACGGTTTGACGGCCGACCGGTTCGCGCCGCAGGGATCCCACGGTATGGCCGCGATGCCTTTGGCAGGGGTGCATCAGCAAAAGCCTGAACACGTCCGAAGTCGTGTTTCCTCTGGAATCTGCTTTACATCGATGCGCCCCGCTGGCAAATAGGTGAGCGGATGTTGGACGCCCCGCACGCCAGAGCCCCGCTTTCGCCCGACGCGCTGTCGGCGTTGGCCGCCGCGACGCCGGCGGCGGCTCCCGGTCGGAAGCCGCCGGGCGGGCGGCCGCCGTCGCCGGCTACGACTTCTCCCGCTCCCCCCGCCCGTCCACTTGCGCCCCGCTCGCCCGAGTCGGCCGCCTTGGTCGATCTCGTCCGCGAGCGGGCGTTCGGCGGGTCCGCCGAGTCCGACCTGTTTGGTCCCGGCGTGTGCGGGCCGGGACCCGCGGGCGTGGCGGTCGACCAGCCGCCGTGCGACGTCCTGTTCGCCGCCGGGTCCGAACCCCGCGACCCGGACGACGCGTTCCGCGCGCTCCGGTGGGGCGGGCAGTTCGTGTACGCGTCCCGCGACCGCTCGGCCGTCGCCGCCCTGCCGGAGCAGTTCGTCCGCCGCGGGTTCGAGATCGAGCGGCCGCCGGCGTTCGTCCG
>JAQGHJ010000168.1 GCA_028288905.1 Phycisphaerales bacterium
CCGCCGATGCCGAAGCCCTCCATCCGGGCCGCGATGTTGACGGTCTCGCCCCACAGGTCGTACGCCAGGCGGGCCGTGCCGACGACGCCGGCCACCACCGGGCCGCAGTGCATCCCGACGCGGAGGCTCAGCGGCGCGCGCAGGCTCGTCGGCAGCGCCGCGACCGCCTGCTGCATCGCCAGGGCAAGGTCGGCCGCCGCGGCGACGTGGTCCGGCCGCCCCCCGGGCAGGCCGGCGACGGCGACGTAGGCGTCGCCGACCGTCTTCACCTTCGTCACGCCGTGCGTCGCGCACAGCCGGTCGAACGCGGTGAACACGTCCCCCAGCAGGGCGACGACGACCGCCGGCGGCGTGCCGCGGGTCAGGCGGGCGAAGTCCTGCAGGTCGGCCAGCAGGACCGTCACGCCGGCGTGGGAATCGGCGATCACCGTGCCCGGCGGCGACGCCTTCAGCCGCTCGGCGATCGGCCGGGGCAGCAGGCTGTCCAGCAGCCGTTCCGACCGTTCCTGCTCCTCGGCGAGTCGCCGCCGCACGTCCCGCTCGCGGCGCAGGGCCCGCCGCAGTTCCAGCTGGGCCACCGCCTGCCGGCCGAGCGACCGCAGGGCCTCTGTCTGGTCGACCGTCAGGTCCCTGGGCGTGCGGTCGAGCACGCACATCGTCCCGATCGCCCGCCCGCCCGGCGTCACGAGCGGGGCACCCGCGTAGAACCGCACGTTCGGGTCGGACGTGACCAGCGGGTTCGTTGCGAACCGCGCGTCGCGGGACGCGTCGGGAACGACCATGACGTCGTCCGTGACGATCGCGTGCGCGCAGAACGACACGTCCCGCCTCGTCTCGTCGAGCCCCAGGCCGACCCTCGACTTGAACCACTGCCGCTCCGCGTCGACGAGCGTGAGCAGCGCGATCGGCGCGCCGCAGATGTGCGACGCCAGCCACGTCAGGTCGTCGAAGGCGGACTCGGGGTCGGTGTCGAGCACGTCGTAGTCGCGCAGCTCGGCGAGCCGCTCGACCTCGTCCCGCGGGACCGGCGGGACGTTGGCGGCGGGGTTTGTTGGCGGGGGGGGCATCGTGAGTGAGCATCAATATAGCCGAATGTCAGAGAGCAACCCCGGCGCGTGCCAAGCGTCCTGCCCCTTCGGACGGCCCGCGCGGCAATCCATGGGGGTGGCGGGGGACGACCGCGCCGTCGGCCGCCGCGTGCGCCGACCGGCACGGCTGACCCGGCCCGTGTCGCTCCGGGGCACCGCGGACCCGCCTGGTCACGCTTCGGCCCCAAGGCGCGCTTCCGCCCGTCACCGGACGACGCTGCCTCACCCCCGCTCGTTGCGTCGCGACGGAAACCGGGGGGGCCTGTCTAACACGCGAGCCGGGTGCTGCCCCCCATTCCTGGCGTGCCCGTGTCAGACGATCGGGCGGACGGGGTTCTTGGCCGGGCGGTGTCGGGGCCGCCCCGGCTATCATGCCGGCCCGTCCGTCGCACCTCTGCTGCGGGCCCGGGCGAGCGGGAGCGGGCCCGCTGCACAACGACCGACAAGGAGCCGAGCCATGTACGCGACCATCCGCCGGTACCGGACCGACCGAGGGGCCGAGGCGACCCGCAGTGCGGGAAGGCAGTTCGTTCACACCCTGCGAGGCCAGCCCGGATTCGTCGCCTACTACGTGGTCGACACCGGCGTGGGCGAGTGGACCTCGATCTCCGTGTTCGAGGACCGCCAAGCCGCCGAGCGGTCCGACCGGCTGGCCGCCGAGTTCGTCGCCCGGGACGGGGCATCCGTCCTGCTCGGCGAGCCCGAGGTCAGCGGAGGTGAGGTCACCCTCCACGCCCCGTGATCTGCCGGCCATGCGGTCCCACCGACGTTGCGGCCAATGCCGACTTTCACTGCGCGGCGCAGGGGCGGGGGCACAGGTACGTGTCCTCTGTCGCGTCTGATGTCCTCAATGGGCGGGCCCCAGCCGGAGTGGCCCTCTGGGTCAGATACCCTTGTGTCCGCCACGCGGTGTAGCCCATCGGTGGGCGGGAACGCCGTCCGGGCGGCCCGCCGCAACGCCGAGGAGGCCCTGGCTGTGACGTTCGCGGGCGGGCGGCGTGAGGGGGCGGGCAAAGCAACAACGGGCTTTTGGCGGCAGCTCCGATACCGTCGACGCGTGCCGCCGTCCGGCGATGACCACAACGTCCACCCTCGCGGGCGACCGTGATCGCCGGAGCAGGTTTCTCCCTAAGTCTATAAACGCGTCCGAAACTCCCACTGGGCGCTCAACACCAGCATTCTGACAATGCGTCACGCCGCGCCTAGGGAGAACCGTGGATGGCCGCCGATGCTTCGCCCGTCACTCCGGCGTCCCCGCCGCGCAGCTCCCGGTCGGCCCTCGGCATGCTCCTCGCGATGTGGGTCGCCGCCGCCGCCGCCCAGGCGGCGTTCCTCTGGCGGGGCGAAGTCGACGACCCGGTCCACCCGCTCTACTTCGCCGGGTACTGCGCCGCCTGGTGGCTGGCTATTGTGGTGGCCCTGGTCGTCGCGGGCATCACCCGTCCCCTCCGCAGCGGGCCGAGGCCGCACAACCCGCTCCCCGCCGTCCTGGTCCTCGGCTGGATGATCAACCTCGCGCTCGTGCCGGTCGGCTTCGCCGTGAGCCGGGCGATCTACCACCGGCACGCGGACCACGCGTACCGCGAGTCGGCGGCGACGATCACGGTCTCGCGCGTGAGCCACACCCGGTCGTCCGGCCGCCATTCCTCTGAAAGCTGGGACCCGGTCCTCGAGTTCAATTACGTCGCCGACGGCACCCACCGTTCCGCCCGCGGCTCCTGGCCGTTCGCGTGGGCCAACACGAACCTCGGGGCGGACGAAGCGCAAGCCCTGGTGTCGCGGTTCCAGGTGGGCAAGACCTACCCGTGCTGGTTCGATCCCGGACGCCCCGACCGCGCGCTGCTCGACCGCACGCACGCGCGGGCGACGTCCTCTGGCCCGCGCTCATCGGGCTGGCCCTCGCCGGCGGCCTGAGCGTCGCCCTCGGGTCGGTCGTCCGGAAAGGCAAGCCCGCCCTCGCTCGTCCGCCCGCCGCGGCGGGCGGGTCGGGCCCCGCCGCGGTCGCCGCCGTTGTGAGGGGAGCCGGTCCTCCCTCGGGACTCGCGCCCGTGGTCGTCCCGCCCGAGCGACCACGCGGCGGACCCCGGCCCGCCCGGGTCGTCCGGCTCCGCGCGCGGACGAACGTCGTCACCGCGCTCTCGCTCCTGGTCGTCGCCGTTCCGCCGTGCGTCGCCGGTTATCTCTGGTTCGCCGAATGGAGCCGGTACCAGGACTGGCAGGCGGCCACCGCGCAGACCCTCGGCACCGCCGTCGGCACCGGGGCGCGCCGCGCGGTGAACTATCGGTTCGCCGCCGGCGGCAAGGAGTGGACGAAGTGGGAATGGGATCCCGACGCGGCGGCGTTCGAGGCCGGCGGCCGTCGCCGCCCGATCACGGTCTGGTACCGTCCGGCCGACCCGGCGGACAGCCGCACCGGCCCGCCGCCCGCCGGGCTCCACTTCCCGTGGGGATGGGGCGACGTCGCCCCCGGCACGCTCAAGGGACTGCCGTACTTCCTGGTCGTCGTCCCCTTCACGGTCCGTCGCCTCGTGCGCGTCCGCCGGCTCGGCGAGCTCGCCCGCGGCGGGCTGCTCGTCCGCGCGGTCGTCGACTGGAGGCCGGCGATGAACCGCACGAAGTCCGGGCGCGTCGCGATGCGGGTGAACGGCGTGTCCGTCGGGCCCCCGTTCGGCTCGGCGCCAGACCCGAACGACCCGCCGTTCCGGTTCCGCGTCGGCGGCGAGGAGGTGCTCACCTACTCTCGCGCCGGCTCCGGCGCCTACGGCAGCGCCCCGGCCGCCCGGTTCCCGCACGGCTCCGACGCGTGGGCGCTATACGACCCCGCGCGGCCCGCCCGGGCCGCGCTGCTGGACCTGGTCCGCTACTACGTGACCGTCGACCTGCCGGAGGCGGACGCGGCGGCAAACGGGTCGGCGACCTGAAGGCCTGGTAGGCCGGGGTAGCGCGCCGCCCTCCGTTTCGCACCCGCGACGGCCGACTCCCGGGGCGGCCGGATGCCAGGATGGGACCGCCGACCGGTCCGGCGGCGGGGGCCGCGGGGTCAAGTCAGGCGGGACACCAGCACCTTGACGTGCTGCGCCAGCCCCTTGCCCTTGTGGGCGAACAGGCCCGAGAGCTGTGCGTCCTTGAGCCCGAGGCCGCGCAGCTGCCGCAGCGCCGCCTCGACGTCGGCCAGTTTGGCGTTGCGCCGGATGACGGCCTCGTTGCGTCCGTCATTGCTGCGGACGGCCAAGGCCGGGGCCGCGCTGCCGGGGTGGGCCGCGGGGTCGATCCAGCCGAGCGTGGCCCAGACCGCCCGGTATGCCGTGCCGCCCACTTTCGCCTCGCCGATCTCGCGCATGGGAGCGACTATAGCTCGGCCCGGGCCGCCTCGCCCGGCCGCAACCTTCACGCCAGCCCAGTCCCGTGCCCCGGGGTGGCAGGACCGAACCGACGGAGGGGGCGGTCGCAGTCGGCATAGGGTCGGAAAGCAGGCGGGTTCTGATGGTTACGTCGGCGCCCCTTCAACCCGTGCCCGCAACCGCGCCGCCTCCTCGACGGGCGAGGCCCCGAACAGCCGTCTGAATTCTCGACTGAACTGCGATGCGCTTTCGTAGCCGACACGGGTTGCCGCCGTGCTCGCGTTGCACCCCTCGTGCGCCATGAGGGCCCGGGCCTGGTCGAGCCGGACGCGCTTGAGGTACTGGAGGGGGGACGACGCCGTGACGAGCTTGAAGTAGTGGTGGAACATCGAGGGGCTCATCGCCGCCCGCTTGGCGAGTTCCTCGACGCTCAGCGGCCGGGCGTAGTCGGCGTGGATGTCGCGCAGCACGCGGGCGATCGGCGTGAAGTGCTCGTCGCGGTTGGCCAGCGCCCGGAGCGCCCCGCCCTGTTCGCCGCAGAGCACGCGGTAGACGACCTCCCGCACGACCTGACGGCCGAGCACCCGGCTGTCGCGCGGCGAGCGGGCGCACTTCAGGAGCCGGACGGCCGCCTCGCAAAGCTCGTCGTCCAGCGGGACCGAGGAGATGCCCCGCGGCACGGGGCCGCTCGGCGGGGTCGGCTCGTCGATCTCGAGCAGCATCTCGCTCACCATCGCCGGCTCGAGGGCCACGGCGGCCACGAGGAGCGGTTCCTCTGAGCTCGCGTCGACCTCGCATTCGGCCGGGAGCGGCACCGCGAGGACCAAGCAGTTGTGCGCGTCGTAGCGGTAGACGTCGCCGCCGACGTAGCCGCGCTTGCTCCCTTGCCCGACGATGACGATGGCGGGCTTGTACAGGATGGAATGGCGTTCGGACGGGTAGGACTGCCGCGTCACCGAGACGCCCGGTATCGCCGTCTGCTGCGTACCCTCCGCCGCCGCCACCTCACCCAGCAGCCTCGTGAGTTCCTTCCGGTTGTCGTCCGAACGCTGACTTCTCATACGGTTGGCCTCGCTTAATACGCCCGTTGTAGAGGAACAGGTTAGCACCGCACCTCTGCAACGTTCGATTCCGCGGTCTCGCAAGAGAATTAGGCAAGGCTTTCGGAGGAGTGTGCCTTGAGGGCTCCGAGCCGCGCCACCTAAGCTGTTCCGTGAAAGACAGAAGCCCGCCGAGTGCCGGGCAGAGGTCCGAAAACAGCAGGACCATCGCCGAATTTCAGGAGCGGATCGTGTGGGGCGGACCATCCGCCGATGGGACCTCTCGGAACGGGGTGATTGTATGCGCTTTAATAAAGGTAAATGTAGCTCTGCGGGTAGCAGCTGGCAGCGTCGTGGTGCCGTGTCGGCGTGATGTCCCCATGGCGGCACCCTTCGGGGCATAACGCGGTGAAGCTTAGCGTCGCCCGCAAAGCCGAATTGATGGTGTTCAGCTCGCGGAGAAGACCCAGCAGGCAAGTAACTGTCTTGCGCGGCCTGCAACATCAAGGCCGGACATCGGACTGGTCCGGGCCGACGAAGCCGACCGGGCGTACGAGCGTCTCGTGGCCAGGACCTCCGTCACCGGTTCGCCATCGACCTGCCAACCCTCGAAGCCTGAGGCTCGGAACGACTGCGGGATAAGGTCATCATGAACAACCCCTCGAACTACAGCGGGAAGGTGGCACCGGTGAGCGGGGCCGGTCCCGACATGGGGCCACCGACCGACGACGTCACCGAAGCCGCACGACCGAGATGGGGAGCGGTGTACGCGATGGCGCTCTGCGTCGCCGTCCTGATCGCGTCCGAGTTCATGCCGGTCAGCCTCCTGAGCCCCATCGCGCAGGACCTCGGGCTCACCGAGGGTCAGGCGGGCCAGGCGATCGCGATCTCGGGCATCTTCGCGGTGCTGACGAGCCTCTCCGTCACGGTCATTTCGGGCCGCCTGGACCGGCGGGTCGTGCTCATCGCCCTTACCGGCCTGATGGTGTTGTCCGGGGTGGTGGTCGCAATCGCTCCGAACTACGTGACGCTCATGGCCGGGCGCGCCCTGCTCGGATTCACGATCGGCGGCTTCTGGTCAATGTCGGCCGCCACCATCATGCGGCTCGTCCCCGCGCAGTCCGTGCCGCGGGGGCTGGCCATCATCTACGGCGGCAGCGCGATCGCCTCGACGGTCTCTGCGCCGCTCGGCAGCTTCATGGGCGGGCTCGTCGGATGGAGGGGGGCCTTCTTCTGCGTCGTTCCCTTCGCCGCTGCTGCGCTCGTCTGGCAGGCCCTGACGCTTCCGCGCTTGCCGGCCGCGAGCCAACCGGGCGCCGGCAGCGGCGGCGGCATGCTGAAGCTGTTCCGCAACCGCCCCTTCGGGCTCGGGATGCTCGCGGTGATGCTCTCCTACATGGGGCAGTTTTCCCTCTTCACGTACCTGCGCCCATTTCTTGAGCAGGTGACCGGCGTCAACGTGTCAACCCTGTCGTTGATGCTCCTTATCGTCGGTCTGACCGGGCTCATCGGCACCTCCTTCGTCAGCAGGGTTCTGGACGAGAGGATGTACACGACGCTCGCCGTCATCCCCGTGCTGATGGCCGCCGTCGCGATCGCGATCGCCGCTTTCGGTGCCTCCACGTGGACCACCGCGGTGCTCCTCGCCCTCTGGGGGATCCTCAGTGCGGCGGCCCCCGTCGCGTGGTCGACGTGGCTGACGCGGACGCTCCCGAACGACGCGGAGGCGGGCGGTGGCGTCATGGTCGCGATCATTCAACTCGGCATCACCGTGGGGGCGACGGTCGGTGGCGTGGTGTTCGACTCGCTCGGCGCTCGCGTGACGTTCCTCAGCAGTGCCGCGATCCTCGTCCTGTCAGGGTCGGTCGCGTTCGCCGTGCGACGTGTACACACGCGTCAGTGGGGGCTCGTCGACTCGGGTGGTACCCGCCTCGAGCACTCTCCCGCGGCCTGAAAGGGACAGCGGTTGAACCGCACGTCGCAATTGCCCCGTCGCTTCCCCTGTTCTCCCCCGGGTGCGTCGCGGCGAATGGACGGACCGCTTAAGGGAATCCGACCCGCCTCGGATAGCGCGTATCCGGTCCGGTAGACCGGCGATAATCTAAGACGCTCGCAGCGGCGTCCCCGCACCCAGCCGAAAGGATTGCCCATGTCCGACACCGAACGCGACGTCGAATACTGGCCGGGATTCCACGGGCGCGTCGAGTATGACGAGTCGCCGCTCTCCGAGGACGAGGCGGCGCTCCTGCGGGACCTCGGGGCGGCGGGTACTACCCGGCGCGACTTTCTGAAGGTGCTGGCCGCGGCCGGGATCAGCCTTTCGGCCGCGCAACTCCTGACCGGGTGCGGTTCGAGCGCCAGGCAAACAACCGCGGGTGCCCTCGGCGGAACCGCCGGCGGGATTGAGACCTCGCCGGTGTCACTGAAGGTGAATGGCCAGACCCACCAGCTCGACCTGGACTCCCGCGTATCGCTCCTCGACGCGCTCCGCGAGAAGCTGAACCTCACCGGCACGAAGAAGGGTTGTGACCACGGCCAGTGCGGGGCGTGCACGGTCCTCGTGGGCGGCGAACGCGTGCTCTCGTGCCTGACGCTGGCCGCCCAGGCGGAGGGTGAGGAGATCGTGACGATCGAGGGGTTGGCGCACGGCGACGACCTCCACCCGATGCAGGCCGCCTTCATCAAGCACGACGGCTTCCAGTGCGGCTACTGCACGCCGGGCCAGTTGATGTCAGGCGTGGCCTGCATCAAGGAGGGCCACGCCAAAACTGACGGCGACATCCGCGAGTGGATGAGTGGCAACCTCTGCCGCTGCGGCGCTTACCCCAACATCGTGGCCGCCATTCGTCAGGTAGAGAAAAGCGGTTTTAAGTCCTAGCCATGAACAACTTCA
>JAQGHJ010000171.1 GCA_028288905.1 Phycisphaerales bacterium
CCGGGCAAGTGGTGCGTGTTCGGGTGCATGCTGTCGGCCGGCGGGAGCTTCCAGTGGCTCCGCAACACGCTGGCCCAGGACGAGGTGACCGAGGCCCGCAAGCGGAAGGTCGACCCGTACGAGCTGCTCGTCGAGCAGGCCGCCACCGCCCCGGCCGGGTGCGAGGGGCTGTTCTTCCTGCCGTACCTGACGGGCGAGCGGTGCCCGCACCCGGACCCGAACGCCCGCGGCGGGTGGATCGGGCTGACCGCCCGCACGACCCGGCCGATGCTGATCCGGTCGCTGTTGGAAGGCGTGACGTTCGGCATGCGCGACGCGCTGGAGATCATGCGGGGCATGGGCGTGGCCGTGTCGCAGGTGCGGGCGAGCGGCGGCGGGGCCCGCAGCGAATTCTGGCGGCAACTCCAGGCGGACGTCTACGGCAGCCCGATCGTGCTGACGAACGCCGCCGAGGGGCCGGCGTACGGCGTCGCCCTGCTGGCCGGCGTCGGGACCGGCGTTTGGAAGAGCGTCGAGGAGGCGTGCAAGCGGTCGATCAAGCAGACGACGAAGGTGCAGCCGAACAAGAAGTCGGCCGCCGCCTACGAGCCGTACTACCGTACGTACGACAAGCTGTACGGCGACCTGAAGGAGCGGTACGCGGAGATGGCGGGCCTCGGCCAGTGACCGGCGAATGACCGCGCCCGAATAACGAATGGCGTATACAGGGAAGGGCCCCCGCTTCGGTTTTTCCCCGTTTCGTCAGTCGTCATTCGGGCTTCGTCATTTACTTGCCGAGCGCCGTGCGGCCGGGGCGGCGGGACCGTTATGCTCCCCGCTATGCCAACCCACTCGCCTTCCGGCGCAGACGCCCCACGGGCCCCCTCCCGTCGTGCCGTCCTGACCTCGGCCGCCGCCGCCACGACCGGGTTGCTGGTCCTCCCGTTCGCCGGCCGCGGCGAGGTTGCCGCCACCGCCCCGGCTCGGCGGGAGTACGACGTGGTCGTGTACGGCGGCGTCCCGTGCGGCGTCGCGGCCGCGGTGGCCGCCGCCCGCGCGGGGGCGGCGGTCCTGCTGGTCGAGCCGACCCGGCACGTCGGCGGGTTGAGCACGTCGGGCATCAATACGGCCGAGTCCGAGCACATGCTCAAGTGGACGATCGGAGGGCTCGCCCTGGAGTTCTACGAGCGGCTCGGCCGCCGGTACGGGACGAACGCGCCGGAGTACTACTTCGAGTCGTCCGAGGCCGAGCGGGTGTTCCTGGCGATGCTCCGGGAGGCGAAGGTCGAGGTGCGCTTCGGCCTGCGGGTCGAGCGGGTGCGGAAGGCGGGCGCCCGGATCGAGTCGGTCACGCTGAGCGACGGGTCGGACGTGGCGGCCAAGGCTTTCGTTGACGCCGGGTACGAGGGCGACCTGATGGCCCGGGCGGGGGTCGACTACACGTGGGGGCGGGAGTCGACGGCGGAGTTCGGCGAGCCGCTAGCCGGTTTCCGGCTCGACCCGCAGCCGCGGAAGGGCCGGACCGTCGACGACGCCGGCCACCTGCTGCCGGGCCTCAGCGTCCACTGGAAGGACATCCCCGCCCCCGGCACCGGCGACCGAAGGGTGATGAACTACAACTACCGGCTGTGCCTCACGCGGGCGGCCGGCAAGCGGGTGCCGATCCCCCCGCCGCCGGCCGGCTACGACCGCGGGCGGTACCGGATGCTGACGGACTGGGCCGCCGCCCGGGCGGCCGGGCAGCCGATCAAGCTCGCCGACGTGCTGGACTTCTACGCCCGGCGGAACGGGAAGTACGAGGCGAACAACAAGCAGGCGGCCGTCGTCTCGCTCGGGCACTTCGGGGGGCAGTTCGACTACCCGGACGCCGATTACGCCGGGCGGGCGCGGGTCGTCGCCGACCACCGGCACTACACGCTCGGGCTGCTTCACTTCCTGGCGACCGACGAGGCGGTGCCCGAGCCGGCACGGGCAGAGATGCGGGCGTGGGGCCTGCACGCCGACGAGTTTGTGGACAATGGGAACTGGCCGTACCAGCTTTACGTCCGCGAGGCCCGGCGGATGCGCGGGGCGTACGTCGTCCGCCAGCGGGACGTGCAGGACGACCTGCGAAAGGACGACGCGGTCGGCGTCAGCTCCCACTTCATCGATTGCCACCACGTCCAGCGGGTGGCACTGAACGCGGGCGAGTGGGCGAACGAAGGGCGGATCTGGCGGATCGGGTGGGCGTACCAGATCCCGTACCGGGCGCTGACCCCGCGGCCGGAGCAGGCCGCCAACCTGCTGGTGCCCGGGGCGGCCAGCTACACGCACGTGGCGTACTGCACGCTGCGGTTGGAGTCGGTGTGGATGATCGCGGGGCAAGCGGCCGGCGAGGCGGCGGCGATGGCAGCAAAGTCCGGCACGACCGTTCAGGCCGTCGACGTCGCGGAGCTACGCGCCCGGCTGGTGGCCGGGAAGCAGGTGATCGACTTCGCGCCGGGCCAGCCGGAGAAGTGCGAGCGGCTGAACGGCCCGCCGGAGTTCTGATTAGGGAGCCGAAGCTTCAGGCGGGGGCGTCGCGATGGGCCGGGGCAGGACTCGCAGACCCTTCGCCCGCGGTCAGAGCTTGAAACCGGCCGCCTGGGCGTCCGTGTAAAACATCTTGACCGTCTCCAGCGAGTAAGCGTCAAGATCTTTACCGACGAGTTCCAGCTTCTTCAGCACGTCGTTCGTCACCGTGATGACGTGACACCCGATCTCGTCAGCCTGGAAGATGTTGAGCAGTTCCCGCGGGCTGGCCCAGATCAGTTCCTGGTTCGGGAACGGCTTCAGGACCCGCACCGCCTCGGCCATCATCGGGACCGGGTCCCGGCCGGTGTCGGCAACCCTCCCGGCGAACACGCTGACGTACGCCGCCGGCCCGCCGCCGAGGGCGGCCGACACCGCCCGGACCTGCTCCAGAGTCATCATCGCCGTCACGTTCTGCTTCACCCCGGCCGCCGCCAGCCGGCGGATCAGCCCGTACGCGGGCTCGCCGGCGCAGTTGGTGACCGGGATCTTGGCGTACACGTTCGGGCCCCACGACGCGATCTCCAGCGCCTGCCGCTCCATCTCGGCGAAGTCGTCGCAGAACACCTCGAAGCTGATCGGCTTGTCCGGGATCGCGGCCAGCACCTGCTTGGCGAACGCGCGGTAGTCGGTGATGCCGACCTTCCGCATGAGCGTCGGGTTCGTCGTCAGCCCGGCGATGTGCGGCTTACGCGCCATCTCGACCATGCCAACCAAGTCCGCGCCGTCGGCGAACACCTTCACCTTCAGGGCGGCGACGGAAGGGATGATTGACGGCGTGACAAACGAAGCGGCGGTAGCGGTCATGGAGATTGGTGGGGTGTCCTTCAGGACACCGGTCCTTTGGTCGCAGGGGTGGGGCGGGCGGGGCCGGCCGGCGGTGCCCCGACGGGCACCCTACGAGGACGCCTTCCGCCGGCGAACGATATCAACGATCTGGCGGGCCGCCTCGGGTAGATCGGCCACCCGTGCGTCCGGGCTGCAACGGTCGCCCTTGCTGTACGGCAGATCGACTAGGAACGTTCGGCACCCCGCCGCCGCCCCGGCCAGCACGTCGCCGGACCGGTCGCCGACCATAAAGCTGCCCGGCAGATCCAGGTGGTGCTCCTCGGCCGCCCGGACGAGCATGCCCGGCTGCGGCTTGCGGCAGTCGCAGCGGTCGGCGGCGTCGTGGTAGCAGACGTAAATCGCGTCGATCGGCAGCCGGGACCGCAGGAACTCGTTGATCGCCTCGACCGCGACCGCCGTCTGCGTCCCGCGAGCCACGTCGGGTTGGTTCGTCACAACGAACAGCGGCAGGCCCTCGGCCGCCAGCGTGGCCATCGCCTCCGGCACGCCGGGCAGGACCTCGCACTCGGCCACCGACCGCGGCGGGTGCGGCACGCCGGCCACAACGTCGGTGCGGTTGATGACCCCGTCGCGGTCGAGGAAAACGGCTGGGCGGCGACGATGCATCGGGCGGGTCACCACGGAGGCACGGAGACACGGAGGTCAACTCGGACTGCCAAGCCGCCTTATTCGGCTCGCCACTGCTGAGAGTTACACGCAAAAGTACCTGTTCAACAACACACCCTTATACCCTCGCTCAGGCGACCGGCAGACACAAGTTGGGAGTGCGAACCGACCTCCGTGCCCCCGTGGTGGATCTGTCCGTCACTTCGCCGACGACTCCCACTTCGTCTGGGAAGCCTTGATGGCCGGATGCGACACGATCAGGTGCCAGACGACGCCCTGGAATGCCTCAGCGTGCGGGGTGACGTGGTCCGGGTTGACGGTCGGCACGATCACGCATGCGTCGGCGGCGGTGGCCGTGTACCCGCCGTCCCGGCCGACGACACCGACCACCGTCGCCCCGACCGATTTGGCATACTGGACAGCCTTGACCAAGTTGGGGCTGATGTTCTTCTCGACGTTCCCGCCGCCGACGCTGAAAACGACGATCCCGTCATCCTTCCGTAACCGGCTGCCCTTGAGCCAGTTCACGAACACGTCGGCCCAGCTCTCGTCGTTCACCCGGGCCGTCAGTTCCGACACGTTGTCGGTCGGCGCGTAAGCCTCGAAGCCGGCGATCTTTCGGAAGTCGTTGACCGCGTGCGACGCGTTGGCGGCGCTGCCGCCGACCCCGAGGAAGAACAACCGCCCGCCGGCCGCCCGGACCTTCACCAAATGTTCGACGGCCCGCTCGATCATGGCGGCGTCGAGCTGGTTGATGACTTGGACGGCCTCGGCGAGGAACGTTTGGGAGAAGGACATGGGAGAGATGACGAAGTCCGGGTGACGAATGACGAAACGGGGGAGGGGCCGGCTGCCTCGAATCGGCGCGGCCGTCGACCGGAGCGTCATTTTGGGTCTGACGGGCGGGTTTGCAAGTACGCCCGGGCCTCGGCCAGGGACTCGGGGGTGCCGATCTCGTAAAACCGCTGCGTGACCTCGTACCCGACCATCCGCCGCTCGGCCACCAGGGCGGTGTACAGGTCCGCCAGGTCGAACGGCCGGTCGGTGGGTATGCGGTCGACGGCGGCCGTCCGGAGCAGCCCGACGCCGTAGTCGATGTACTGCATGTCGGGCGTCTTGTTCCGCTTGTCGTACCGAACGAGGACGCCGTCGCGGAACACGACGTTGCTCTTGTCCCACCGATCGCCGTTGCGGAGCACCGTCATCAGCCCGAGAGGCGGCTGGGTGGCCTCGCCCGTCGCCGCGGAACTTTCGACCGGCCCGCCCGCCCCGGGGGACAGGAACGCGTCGAGCACGGCCTGGTAGTCGATGTCCATGTACGAGTCGCCGTACATGACCCACAAGGGGTCGTCGGCTGCGGACCCGAGCAGGTGACGGGCCCGGGCGATGGCCCCGCCAGTACCCATCAGCCTGTCGCCGTCGAAGCTGTAGGCTAGCTCCATGTCGTACCGCCGGCCGTCGCCGCAGTGGTCGCGGACCCGCTCGCCGAGGTACCCGAGGCACATCACGACGCGGCGGATGCCGTTGCGGCGGAGAAGGGCGAGCTGGTGGTCGATGAACGGCCGGCCGGCGAGCTCGACGAGCGCCTTGGGGATCGTCTCGGTGATCGGCCGGAGCCGGGTGGCGAGGCCGCCGGCGAGGAGTGCAACGGGGACGGTATCAGTCATCGGAACGGAGGCTTGGCGGAGCATAGGTCGGCGAGTAACGGGTTGTAGCCAACCCGGCGGTGGGTCGGGAGGCGGAGCCGGCCGCGTCAGTCCCAAAACCGCCACCAGGGCTTACGCCGCTCCCGGACGAGGATCTGCTGAACCATGGGCACGCCCAGCCGCTCGGTCACCACACTCATGGCGGCCGAGGCGAACTTCTCCCGGTCGAGCATGTCAACCGAGGCGCCGAGGTTCTGATGTCCGTCCCCCGGGAATGCGCCGAGGAACGGCTCCCAACGGGACACGTCGTCGCTCCACTCGGAAGCGACAGCGAAGCACGGCAGGTCCTCTCTTCCCCGGAAAACCAGCAGCACGTAGAAGTACTGGATCGTCTGCGCGGATCGCACGTTGTCTAGCAACACGGCCGAGTGCTCCCCGAACTCGTAGACCCGGACGGTTCGGGCCGACTTGATCATCGGGAAGTACGACATGCGGCTCCTGCCGTTCGTCCATCGGCCCGCCCCGAGACGGGGTGGCCAACCTTCGCCTTACTGGATCACGATTTTCGTCCCCTCGAAGTCGAACCGGAACCGCACTTCCCGCAGCCCGGCCTGGGTCAGGGCGTGGCGGAGCTTCGTCTTGTCGTCGGCGTAGAACATCAGGAACCCCCCGCCGCCGGCCCCGATCACCTTCCCGCCGGCCGCCCCGTTCGCCATCGCCAGCGTGTACCACCCGTCGATGTCCGGGTTGCTCATCCCGCCGGACCGCTTCTTCTTGTGTTCCCAGTGGACGTTCATCAGCTCGCCGAACTTGTGCAGGTCGCCGGTCTCCAGGGCCGCCTGGCTCTGGTACCCGAGCTCCTTCACGAAGTGCAGGTTGTCGATCATGTCCTTGTCGGCCTGCTTCGACTTACTGTCCTGGTCCTTCAGGATGCTGCTGGCGCTGCGGCTGTACCCGGTGAAGAACAGAAGCAGGTTGTCCTCGAGGTTGTACAGCGTCTCGCTGTCGACCTTCAGCGGGGCCGCCTCGACGTGCCCGTTCGGAAGGAACTGGAAGCACGTGAGCCCGCCGTACGCGGCGATGTACTGGTCCTGCTTGCCGATCGGCTCCCCGAGCCGGTCGATCTCGATGTGGCACGCCTGCTCGGCCAGCTGCTGAGGGTGGATGAGGTTCTTGCGGTGGGCGTGCAGCGCCTTGAGCAGCGCGGTCGTGAAGCTGCCGCTGGACCCGAGCCCGGTCCCGGACGGGATGTCAGCCATGCTCGTCAGCTCGACGTGCGGCTCGCCGTTGCACCCGACGCCGGTCAGCCGCATCGCCTCGCGGATGATGGGGTGCTGGATCTGGTCGACCGACTCGGCGTGCTCCAGCTTCGAGTACTTCAGGATCAGGTCCTTCTGGAACGTCTGGTGGACCGTGATGTACACGTACTTGTCGATCGCGGCGGCGATCAGGAACCCGCTGTGCTTCTTGTAGTAGCTCGGGAGGTCGGTGCCGCCGCCGCCGAGGCTGATCCGCAGCGGGCTTCGGGTGATGATCATTCGTGCTCCGGGGTGGGGCGCCGCGCTGGACGCGGGCCGCGGGGAACCGGGCACCATAACCGACCGTCGACGGATTTGAAAAACGCCCGCCTGGCGTGGAGCGCCAGCGGCCGCCGAACGTAATGCGGCGCCCACCGGCGGCGTCACTGAACCACGTTTGCCTTGATCGTTCTGCGCGTTTCTTTACAATCGCCGGGTTGACGGAACCCCGCCTGGGACATGCGAGTCGGCCGGCCCGGCCAGATTCGAGGTCCGGCCGCCGCCTGTCCGATGAAGCATATCGGACGGGCGGGACGGCGTGACGAGCCGCCCGCACGCCGTAGTGAGGGTTCCCAAGGAGCAAGAACTTATGTCAGGTCGGCCCGACCAGCCGCTGTTGAGCATCGTTGTCCCCGCGTACAACGAGGTGCAGCGGATCGCTCGGACCGTGGCCGACATCCAGTCGTTCCTCGACGGCCGGGGGTACACCTACGAGGTAATCGTGTCCGCCGACGGGACCGACGGCACCCGCGAAGCCGTTGCCGCAATCGCCGCGACCGACCCGCGGGTGAGCGTGATCGGATCGCCCGAGCGGCGCGGCAAGGGCCGGGGCGTCCGGGAGGGCATCCTCCGGGCCCGCGGCCAGTTCGTCGGGAACGTCGACGCGGACTACAAGACCCCGATCGATCAGGTCGAGCGGATGCTCCCGTACCTCCGCGAAGGGTACCCGGTCGTGATCGGGTCGCGGCGGGCCGAGGGGACGAAGATCGAGAAGCACCAGCCGCTGTACCGCCGGGTCGGGTCGAAGGGATTCGCCTTCGTTATGAGGGCGATGGTCGGGCTGTACGGGATCAACGACACCCAGTGCGGGTTCAAGTTCTTCAGCCGGTCGGCCGCCCAGCGGCTGTTCACGAAGCAAAAGATCGACGGGTACATGTTCGACGTCGAGATCCTGCGGCTCGCCCGGCTGGAGGGGTACCGGATCAAAGAGGTCGGCGTCCGCTGGGCGGACGACGGCGACACCCGGTACGACCCGATCAGCGGGACGATCCGCAACGCCAAGGAACTGCTGCGGATCCGCTTCATGCGGTACGACGAAGACCGCGCCCGCCAGGTCGACGCGCCGGCGGCCAGCCCGCCCGCCCTCGCCGGGGCGGGCAACGCCCGGCGGTAAACCCGCGCGGCCCCGACGACCCCTTGCACACCTCATGCAGACAGCCGACCCCACGCAGGACGTTTCCACCGACGACGCGACCGGCCTTTCGACGGTCACGATCTCCGCACCGGCCGCGGTTCTGGAGGGCAGGGTGATCCATCGCACGATCGGCGGCCCGACCACGGCCGCCGCCCCAGACGTCGAGGTCGTCCCCGGGCCAGTCCCGGCCGGCCCTCCCGCCTCCCCCCGCGCTCGCACGGGCAAGTGGCCCAAGACCTTTCCCCCCCTCACGGCCGAACAGTCGCGGATCAGCGACGACTTCATGCAGGCTTGGCACGAGGTGCTGCCGGCCAAGTACGGGATCGTCGAGCGGTTCAACCACGGGTACGCCGCCTGGCACGCGCCGAAGGAGTTCACCAAGAGCCTGGAGATCGGGGCTGGGCTCGGCGAGCACCTCGAGCACGAGCACCTGACCCCCGAGCAGCGGCGGAACTACTACGCGCTGGAACTGCGGGCAAACATGTCCGCCGAGATCGCCCGGAAGTACCCGGACGTCAACGCGATCACCGGCGACTGCCAACAGCGGCTCGACTTCGCCGACGGGTTCTTCGACCGCATCCTCGCCATCCACGTCCTCGAGCACCTGCCGGACCTGCCGGCGGCCGTCCGCGAGGCGTACCGGCTGTGCAACAAGGACCGCGGCGTGTTCCAGGTCGTCATCCCGTGCGAGGGGAGCATGGCCTACACGCTCGCCCGCAAAGTGTCGGCCCAGCGGGTGTTCGAGAAGCGGTACCCGGGCCAGAGCTACCGCTGGTTCATCGAGCGGGAGCACATCAACCTGCCCGGCGAGATCAAGGAAGAGCTGGACCCGTACTTCAGCATGCACCGCCAGAGCTACTTCCCGCTCAAGGTCCCGTTCCAGTTCTGCAACCTGTGCATCGGGCTGACGCTCCGGCCGCGGCCGGGCGTGGCGTGAACGCGGCTGGGTAGTTACGACCAGCTCGTCGCGACGTCCGACCGTTCCGTCACCTACCGCCGGCCGAATAGCCACGATTGGTTGACGAGTCGGGTCCTCCGGCCGACGTTCCAACACCGTTCGGCCACGTCACGGCGAAGGGTTGTCGGGCGGCCGCGTCCTCTCGACACGCCGTCACAATGAGGCACCCGGACAAACCTCGACGACCGGCCTCCCCGGCAGCGGACGCGGCGCAACCTCGGCCTACGTCCAGGCCCTCGCAGCCGAGGGTCGGCAACCAGTTAAGGTCCGGGGCGCTCGTCGTCCTGCTCGTGGCCTTGGTGGCGGTATTCTACGCCTGGGTCGTCTCCGCCGGCCGAATGGCCCGCTGGCCGACGTACGGCACGTACTACGACCAGCTTGCCGACGCCTTTCTCCTAGGCCAGACGTCGTTGCCGCTGGAACCGGACCCCCGCCTGCTCGCCCTGCCCGACCCGTACGAACCGGGCGCCAACGCCAGCGTCCGCCTGCACGACGCGCTGCTGTACCGCGGACAGTACTACCTGTACTGGGGGCCGGTGCCCGGAGCGCTCCTGGCCGGCGGGAAGCTTCTGTTCGCCCGCGACTTGACCACGGTGGTCGGCGACCAGTACCTCGCCTTCTGGTTCGCGGTCGGCACGGCGGCGGCGGCAGCGGCGCTGCTGTGGCGGGCGCGGCTCCGGCTGTTTCCGGGCCAGTCGCATAGGGCGGTCGGGCTCGGCGTGGTAGTGGTCGGCCTGGCCGGGCCGGTCCCGTACACCCTCGCGCGGGCGTCGGTGTACGAGGCCGCCATCCTCGGCGGACAGTGCTTCCTGGTGGCGGGGGTGTACGCCGCGTACCGCGGGTTGTTCCCGGCCGATCGGGGCGACCGGACCCCATCCCCGGGGGTGCCGGGACCGCCGGGCCAGCGCACCGTGCCAAGCCCCGCTTGGCTCACCGTCGCCGGAGCGTGTTGGGCGGCGGCGGTCGGGTGTCGCCTGAGCCTAGCCCCAGCCGTCGCGGCGTTGGGCCTGCTTGCGGTTGGCAAGCTG
>JAQGHJ010000501.1 GCA_028288905.1 Phycisphaerales bacterium
GGCGGGGGTGACGCTCGCGGGGTTAAGGGCGGCCGGGATGCCGCCGCCGGTCGTCCGGGCGGTCGAGCTACTCACCCACGACCCGGCCGAGTCGTACGCCGACTACGTCGTGCGATTGAAGCCGGACCGGCTGGCCCGGGCAGTGAAACTGGCCGACCTGGCGGACAACGCCGACCTGAGGCGGGTCACGTTCCGGGCCGGCAAGGGCAAGCCGGACACCCGCCGGGTCGTGCGGTACGCGGCGTCGTACAAGTTCCTGACCGACCAGGCGGACGAGGCGGGGTACCGGAAGCTGATGCGGCGAGGGGAAAAACGGAAAGTGTGAAGTGTGAAGGCAGAAGTGTGAAAGAAGAAGCTACGCCGTCGCACCGGAAGATGTCCCCGTCTGCCCCTTTCACACTTCCGCCTTCACACTTCACACTTTCCCCTCAACTCGCCGCCACCGCTTCGGCCGCCTGCTGGAGCACGACCGCTTCCCCGGCGTGCTCGCCGAGGTGCCGGCGGAGCAATTCGACGGCGGGACCGTCGGCGTCGGCGACGGCCGCCAGCGCGTTGCGGTACCGCTGGGCCAACAGCTCCTTAGCCTCGACCAGCTTCGGCAGGATGAACTTGACGGACAGGTACGCCAGCATCTGGTCCGCCGGCCGGACGGCCCGCGGCCGGGGCTGGCCGCCGAGAGACTCGATCATCCGCCACAGCTCGCCGGACCGCCGGTCGTCCGCCGCCGCCACGTACGCCACCGCCTTGCGGACGTCCACGCTCGCCCGCCCGAGGTACGGCGACCCGTCGGCGACCGACCGGAACAGGCTGGACTGCTCGGCCTCCAGCAGCGAGCAGAGGGCGTCGACGATCACGGCGGGGGCGGTCATGGCGGCCGAAGTGTAGCACCGCCCAAGGACCGGCATCGGCGCGGCGGCCATTCTTTCCGGCTCATGGAGTCGCCGCGGTCGCAACCGGCTGCCCCGCCGCGGCCGGCCGGCCCGCCGACCGCAGCGTCGCGTGAGCCGACGCCGCCCGGCTCAGGGCGTTCCCGCCGACGAACAGGACAACCAGCACGAACGCAGACCCCACGGCCAGGCCAGTGCCGAGCCGGTTTTGGCCGAACGGCAAGTCGCCGGCACCCGCCGCGTCGTCTGCCGCTAACCCTTCCGCCGTCCCATCGCCCGCGGCGGCCGCCGGCTCCTGCAGGTACATCGCCCGCACCACGCCGGCGTAGTAGTAGATGCTCAAAAGCGTGTTGGCCGCGACGACCGCGACCAGCGCCCACCACCACCCGCCGGCCGTCGCCAGGGCAGTCATCAGCGTGAACTTCGCGGTGAACCCGGCCAGCGGCGGGACGCCGATCAGGCTGAACAGGCAGAGCGTCATAGCGCCGGCCAGCGCCGGGGCCCGCCGGCCGAGCCCGGCGAAGTGGGCCAGCGTCACCCCGCCCACTTGCCGGCCGACGACGGCCACGACCGCGAACGCCCCGAGGTTCATGAACAGGTAGACGGCCAAGTAGAGCAGAAGCGCGTGGGTACCCGGGTGGCCGGCGTCGCCGGCCGAGGCCGCAGTCGCCCCGCCGGCGGCACCGCCGCCGCCGGCGACCAGGGCGACCGCGCACAGCATGTACCCGGCGTGGGCGATCGAGCTGTAGGCGAGCAGCCGCTTGAGGTTTGTCTGGGCGTAGGCGGCCGTGTTCCCCAGCGTGCAGGTGAGGGCGGCCATTCCGGCCAACACGCCGGCGAGGGTGAGGGAAGCCGGGGCCGTGGCGGCCCCGGCCGGCTCGGCCAACGCGGCCGCCAGCCGCAGCGTCAGCACCAGCCCCGCCCCCTTGCTGGCCACGGACAGGAACGCGGCCACGTCGACCCGCGCGCCCTCGAACACGTCCGGGGCCCAGAGGTGGAATGGGGCGGCCGACACCTTAAACCCGAGCCCGACTACCACCGCCAGCAGCCCGGCCAACAGCAGCCCCGCCCCGCCGCCGACCCCGGCCTGCCCGACCGCCACCGCCCGGTCGGCCACGCCCGCCACCCGCGTGCCGTCCGCCAGCATGGCCGGGTACAAGTTGAGCGTCCCGCACGCCCCGTACACGAGCGACAGCCCCCAGATCATCACCGCGCTGGCGGCCGCCCCGAACAGCACGTACTTCATCGCCGCCTCGGCCGCCGGCTTGTGCCGCTTGCGGAACCCGGCCAGGGCGTAGCTCGGCAGCGACGCCATCTCGACGGCCAAAAGCAGCATCAGCAGGTTCGCCGCCGACCCCATGAGCGACAGCCCGAGCGTGGCCGAGGCGAGCAGCAGGAAGAACTCTGGCCCGTCCCCCTCGGGCGTCTCGAACCGCGTCGTGGCGAACCACAGCAGCACGACGCCGAGGGCGAACGTCAGCAGCAGCACTTTCCAGAAGAACGCCACCCCGTCCGCCGCCAACATCGGCGCGAACCGCCCCCCGTCCGCCGGCCCGACCGCCAGGAGGGAGACGAGCCCCCCCGCCATGCCGACGAACGCGACGGTCGCCGCCGCCGTGTTCGGCCGGCGGACGACGAACGCCACGAGCAGCACGGCGACGGCGGTCCCGAGCAGCCAGAGGTCGGCCACGAACGGCCGCAGGTCGGGCCAGGCGGGGATGTAGGGCGGGAGGGTCATTCGTCCTTGGTCATTGGTCATCGGTCATTGGTCCGTCGTGCGTCGTGGTCGTCGGCTGGAACGCGGACGCCCCCTTTTTAGCGTCAGCCCGCAAGACTGGGCGGTCGGGACGACGGGGCCGTTGTGGACCGGAGGGCACGACGGATGCCGGCTCTACTACGACGGGAACGCTGGCACCGTACTCGCACCACCCCGCCGCCCAGCCCTGCGGGCTGACGCTAAAAGG
>JAQGHJ010000269.1 GCA_028288905.1 Phycisphaerales bacterium
CGCCGGGTCCTGGCGTTCTGCGCCGACCACCTCGACCAGCAGGTCGGGAACGGCGAGTGCGCGGTCCTGGTGAACCAGGCGTTCGCCGCGGCCGGTGCGATGCGGCATCGGGACGTCCCCCCGCCCCCGGGCCTGTCCCTGAAGGACGACGACTACGTCTGGGGCCGGCTGCTCGGCCCGGACGACGAGGTGCTGCCGGGCGACGTGATCCAGTTCCGGGACGTCGTGATCAAGAAGAAGGTCGGGAGCCGCACGTCGAGCCACACGATGGGCCACCACACGGCCGTCGTGAAGGCGGTGATCGAGCGGAACCACTTCGCGGTCCTGCACCAGAACTCGATCGGGCCCGGGGTGCCGGAGGACAAGAAGAAGACCGTCCATCCCGGCGACATCGACTTGAACTACAAGACGGCCGGCGAGGCGTGGATCTACCGCCCGCTGCCGGCGGCGAAGCGGAAGTAGGCGGCGAAAGTGGGAGAGCACCGTCGAAGGGGGTTAGGAGGGATCGGAGGACGCCGCCGTCACGGCTCCCCGCGCCGGGGCAGCCGTGCTCCGTGCCGGAAGTTCACGACGCGTACCGCCCCGGCCGCGTCGTCCACGACAAAATGAATGAGGTAGGTCCGCTCGAAGACGGCTTTACGAACGGGATAGCCTAGCCGGTCGCTCGCGTCCTCATCGACCGCGTAGCCGGGCAAGTCACCGAGGCCGTCGATGGCCACCCGCAGTCGGTTCTCCCACGCCAGGGCGTGGTCGATCGAGTCTTGCGCGATGTGGAGCGCCTGGGCTGTGATCTGCTCCTGCACTACGGGCGGGATGACGACGGTCAGCCGCCTCACTCGCCCGAGCCTGCCTGCCCGACCACGTTCTTCATCGCCAGCAGCCGTGACCGCAGGCCGTCGAAGAACGTGCCGGCCTCTCGGCCGTGGCCGGCGTCAATTTCGCGCATCGCCTGGCGGATGACCGACACGTCCCGCGTGACCTGCGCCTCGCGCGCCAACTCGTCGTAGACCGCCGGTGCCAGCAGCACCGCCCGGGCCTCGCCGTTGACGGTCAAGATCTCGGCCTCGCCGGTCCGGTTGAGGCGATCGAGCGTCTCCGCCGCCTTCTGGCGGAACTCGGTGAGTGACTGCGTGTGCTGGCTAGCGATCATGGCGTCCGTGGCAAATTCGTCACGTATCCAGTATGGCCGTGCGTCTTCGATCGGTCAACGTAACCGTGGCTTTCGGCACCCCCGAGCTGACGATCCGACCGCCTACCGGGCGACGAGGCCCCGACCGGCGTCGGGGGCGACGCTGTCGGGCGTCTCGTCCGTCGCCTCCGCCGGCACAAGTCGGAACACCGTCACCTCCGGGCGGCACCAGTCGAGCACCCGCTGCCCGTAGCTCAGCCCGCGGTTCACTTACAGGTGCCGGCCGTCGACCGGGTAGTACCCGTGGGTGAACTCCCGCCGGCGGTGGCTGTTGAACCGCTTGCCGAGCCGGCTGGTGGCGAGTTGGCGGCCGTGGGTGTGGCCGGCGAGCATCCACTGCCACGGGTAACCCATCAGCTCGCGGGTGTTGATCGGGTTGTGGTTCAGGCAGACGATCGGGAGGGTCGGGTCGACGCCGGCCCAAGCCTTGGCCGGGTCGATGTTCCCGGTCCACTCGTCGTCGAGCCCGACGATCGCCAGCGGGCGGGCGACCCCGGCCCCGCCGACGTAGTGCACCTCGTTCCGCAGGACGATCAGCCCGCGGTCCTTCAGGGACTTCTCCAGGTAGTCGCCCCGGCGGTCGCTCTCGGCCGGGTGGCTCTTGCCGTACACGCTGTAGTCGTGGTTCCCGAGCGTGCAGATGACCCCGAGCTTCGTCGTCAGGTGGGCCAGGATCGTGGCGATCCGGTCGGCGTACCGGTACCCGCCGGTGATCAGGTCGCCGGTGACGACGACGAGGTCCGGCTCCAGCTCGTTCACCCACCGGACGAACTGGATCAGGTACCTCTGGCTGACGACCGGGCTGTAGTGCAGGTCGGACAGTTGGACGATCTTGAGGTTCGCGTGGGCCGGGTCGAGCCCGGCCAGCGGCATGCGGGTGCGATGGATGTCGACCCACCGCCGGCTCATCGGCAGCATGTGCAGCCCGGTTAGGCCGAGCCGGTTCATCATCTGCCACACGCCCCGCCGCCACCCGTGCTGCCGCCGCCAGTTCGGCTGCTTCAAGAACTGCTTCAGCTCGTCCAGCATATTGCGGATTTCGAATTACGGATTGGAAGACGGGGGAAGCCGACCCGCACCTCGCGAGCGGTCGGCTCGGGCGGGCGAGCGGTGCCGGCTGCGGCCGTCTTTCGATCCGCAATCGGAAATCCGCGAGCCGCAATGACGTCACTCGATCATCTGCAACTGTCCTTCCAATTCGCTCAGCGCGTGGGCGTCGCCCTTGGCGCGGGCGGCGGCGATGCCGGCGCGATAGGCGGCCTTGGCCCCCTCGACGTCGCCTTGGTCCTCCAGCACCTGCCCCTTTTGGAAGTAGGCGTAACAGTACCCGGGGTCGAACTGGATCGTGCGGTCGAGGAACTCGATCGCCTCGGCGGGCCGTCCAGACTTCTTGTGCTCCAGGGCGACGGCGTACAGCGTGAACGGGTCGCCGGGCGTGCGGTCGAGCATCGCGAGCAGCTTGACGAGACGGTCGGGCGGCGGGGTGGCGGACGGGTCGGGCACCGCAGACTCCTCTAAGGGGCGAAGGCGAAATCGGCCGGGCAGGACGCGGGGGCCCGGCAGCTCTCATTGTACAAGCGGGCCGGGCACGCGGGCAGCCCCCGTACCGGCCGGCCCCGGGGACCGTCGCCCGCGCGGGACGCGAACCGTGGCGGTATCCTGCCGACGGAGGACCTTTCGCATGAAGATCACCCGGGCGTTCGCCGTCGCCGTCGCCGTCGCCGTC
>JAQGHJ010000504.1 GCA_028288905.1 Phycisphaerales bacterium
CGTGATGTGGACGAAGTACTGCTCGGCATCGGGGACGAACGGGAAGCCGCTGGCGAAGTCGTGCAGGGCGGCGAACACGTCGACGAAGTCCCACGGGTCGGCGAACGCGAGGGCGTGGTGCCGCACGGCCGTCGACGGCGACACCGCCGCCACGTCGGCCGCCACCACGTCCCGCAGGCTGCAGAACTTCTGCTCGCACAGCAGGTCGAGCCGGTCGACGGCCAGGTCGTCGTGCTGGAACAGCGACACGGTCGGCCGCCACAGCTCCCACCGCTTCGCCCCGTGCCCGGAGTCGAGCAGCGGCCCGAGGAGCCCGATCACCACCGTCCGCTTCCCCGCCGCCGGGCCGGCGTCCGGCCGGTCGTCCGCGGCGCGACCCGCCGCCCGCTGTCGTCCGCCGCCCTTCGACGACGGCCGCGATGCCGCCTTAGCGGGGGAGACTGTGGGTACGGCCGTGGGCTTCGCAACCTCTTTCCGGCGGATCATGTCCACCAGTCTAATCATTTATCTGAACGGATAAATCGATACGGACCTGTAGCGGATCAAGCGGTCGGCAAAAAACGATGGGAAAATTTCTCCAACTGCCTGCAAATGAATGGCTTGTTGCAGTTCGCCACAGCCGCTTGCGACTCGTGGCATCGCCGATGCTTTAGTGCCTCCCGTCGAACCAAGGACAGGAGGCCAATATGGCAAGCAAGACGCTCTTCAAGTCGATCCGCGGACTGTTGCCGCCGCCGACGACCGCCGTGAATGAGGCCGGCGGCACTGCGTACGTGTTCCCGCCGAAGCACGCCTTGGCCCAGTACGCGGCCACCGGGTGTCTCGGGCACACGTTCTACGCGTCGGCCGAGCAGCAGCTGGCGACGGTGCTCGACCTGTGCAAGCAGGTCGAGCCGGAGTTCGTCGCCCGCGCCGCCCTGTACGCCCGCCAGCGGGGGTACATGAAGGATCTGCCGGCCGTGCTGTGCGCGGTGCTGGCCGCCACGCCGAACGCCGGCGGGTTGTTGGCCGAGGTGTTCGACCGCGTGGTCGACGACGCCCGCATGCTGCGGAACTTCGTCCAGGTCGTGCGGTCCGGCGTCACCGGCCGCAAGAGCCTTGGCACGTTGCCGAAGCGGCTCGTGCTGAGCTGGATCGAGCGGCGGACGGACGACCAGCTGTTCCGGGCGAGCGTCGGGAACGACCCGTCGCTGGCGGACGTGATCAAGATGGTCCACCCGAAGCCGGCGACGGCAAGCCGGGCGGCGCTGTTCGGGTACCTGATCGGCCGAGACCCGGTCGCGGCGAAGTCCGGTGACGCCAACGCGGCCGCGGCCCCGGGTGCATCGGCTGCACCGGAAGCGCCGGCCGCAAAGTCCGCCCGCGGCACGTGGTCGGCCAACGACCTGCCGCCGCTCGTGCAACAGTTCGAGGCGTTCAAGCGGGGCGAAGCGGCCGAGGCCCCGGACGTGCCGTTCCAGATGCTCACCGGCCTGCCGCTGAAGCCGGCCGATTGGGCCCGGATCGCCCGCCACGCCCCGTGGCAGATGACCCGGATGAACCTGAACACGTTCGCCCGGCACGGCGTGTTCGCCGACCCCGAGCTGACCGCGCTCGTCGCGGCCCGGCTGCGGGACCCGGGGCTGATCGGCAAGGCGAAGGTCTTCCCGTACCAGCTCATGGTCGCCTACACGCAGTGCGACGCGAAGGTGCCGGCGGCCGTCCGCGAGGCGCTGCAGGACGCGATGGAGGTGGCGATCGCGAACGTGCCGAAGGTGCCCGGCGGGGTGTGGGTGTTCCCGGACGTTTCCGGGTCCATGCACTCCCCGGTCACCGGGCACCGCCCGGGGGCGACGACGGCCGTCCGGTGCATCGACGTGGCCGCCCTGGTGGCCGCGGCGTTCGTCCGGCAGAACCCGGGCACGGCCGACGTGCTGCCGTTCGAGTCGGACGTGGTCCGCGGGGTGCGGTTGAACCCGCGGGACACCGTCCTGACGAACGCGGCCAAGCTGGCGGCGCTGCCGGCCGGCGGGACGAACTGCTCGGCCCCGCTCCGGGAGCTCAACCGCCGCCACGCGGCCGGCGACCTGGTCGTGTACGTGTCGGACAACGAGTCGTGGGTCGACTCGACCCGCCACGGGCTGTTCGGCGGCGGGCCGACGGAAACGATGAAGCAGTGGGCCGCCTACAAGGCCCGGAACCCGAACGCGAAGCTCGTCTGCATCGACCTCCAGCCGTACGGGTCGACGCAGGCGGCCGAGCGGGACGACGTGCTGAACGTCGGCGGGTTCAGCGACCGGGTGTTCGACGTGGTCGCCGAGTTCGCGGCCGGCACCCTGCACCCGGACCACTGGGTCGGCGTGATCGGGGGGGTCACGCTCTGACCCGAACGGTCGGCCGACGCCGCGGAACGTGTCGGCCCCCTCCCCCGAATCGGCGGGGGAGGGGTGGGAGGGGGAGGCGAATGTGGATTTCCGATTGCGGATTGCGGATTGGAAGTGGGAAGGAGATCGCGAGGGACGGAGGACTCCTCCGCGGTCGGGGCCGAATGTCGGCCGAGACTACATTTTCCCTGTAACGTCTCGGCCAATGCCTAGTCGACCCCGACCCCGCGGGAGTCCATAGGGTCCGCCTCGGCGGACGCGAAACGATTGGAATAGCGAATCAACCGTAGGGCGAACAATGAAGACGCAATGATCCACGCACAACGGAACACGGAAGGCGGATGCCGGCCGGGAGTACGTGGACGCCGTGTGGGTTCGAACCCCACCCCGCCGCCCCCGCGGCGGGTCGGCAGCTCTCGCCAACTTGGCCGCCTTCCGGTTGAAACGACGCCGCGGGCTGGTAACCCGCGGCGGCCAGGCCCTGGTCCGGCGAATGCCGGCGGAACTACATGCTTCATAAGCCCGAGACGCGGGTTCGACTCCCGCCGGCCCCGTTCGCGCCGCCCCTTCGGCGGCGCAGCTGCCCGGGCCGTCGTCTAGCGGTAGGACGCGGTAAGGGTTTCGCCACCGATGGTCGCCACGGGGCCGATGGAACACGACGGAGGGCCGGTTGGTAACCGGACAGGGCACGGTTGCCCCGTGGCACGGGTTTCCAACCCGCGTGCCTCTTGGCCGAGCGCTGGCGAGCACCCCTTTCAATGGGTGGTCGAACACGGGTTAGAAACCCGTGCCACGAGGAACGTGGCTACCGGCCCCACCGGGGGCCGGCGGGCCTCGCAGAGAATGGGCGGCAAAAAGGATACGACCGAGCGCCATGAGGCATTCGGTCCGCGGCGGGTTCGACCCCCGCCGGCCGCCGTGCACGGCGAATGCTTGAAGGAACTACATGGATCCGGTGCCCTTCGGGGCGAGCGGGTTCGAGCCCCGCTCGCCGGCCTCGGCCGGCGGTGGCGGAACGGGTAGACGCGCCGGACTGGGCCGTAAGGCCCGTCCTTTCTTCACCCCTCGTCGCCGTGCGTAAAACAGCGGGACCGGCGGATGCCGGAGGAACTACATTAACCATGCAGGTCGCGGGTTCGATCCCCGCCGCCGGGTCGAAAGGCCCGGCGTAGCTCAGCGGTAGAGCAGCGTGACGCGGTTTCTCCAACCCTCGCCGCCCGTCCCGCTTTTGATCCGTCGCTCGGCGTTCCGACGCCGAGCCCATTTGGCGAACCGGAGGCACGCGATGTCGGGAACCGTTTTATCCACTCTCATCGGATCCTACGGTCCTCCTTCTGCCGCGGGTGATTCCGCTGTCGGCCAGACGGCGACCGGTCCCATCACCCGCGACGAACTCGCGCGGGTGATGGACGCCCAGGCCCGGGCGTACGCCGCCCTCGTCTGGCTGTCGACGATCGCCCACGCCCGGCCGCACCTGCTGACCGAGCGGACGGCGGACGACTTGCGGGACCCGGTCCGGTGCCGGGCGTGGCTCGTCCGTCACGAGGCGCAGTTGCCGGAGCGGGTCCGCCCGATGGCGGACCAGGAGGTCGAGTTCGCCCGGCTGTTCGCCGGGTTCTTCCAGTCGTCGTTCCGGGTGGAGCGGCGGCTGTGGGACGGCCGGCCGTACTACGTCATCAGGACGAACCCGGACGAGGCGGCCGGGCGGCATAAGGTGGCCACCCGGAAGGTGCCCCGCGCCCTCCGCCGCAAGCGGCAGGCCGAGGCCGACCGGCTGCTGGACCGGGCGCTGGCCGCCGTGGGCGGCGACGCCGCAGTGCCGGCCGTCCGTAGGGCGGCCGCGGCGGACGACGCGCTCGCCGTGGACCTGCTTGCGTGGGGGTACGCGGT
>JAQGHJ010000314.1 GCA_028288905.1 Phycisphaerales bacterium
GCGGCGGCAGCGGACGCGGGTCGTTCAACTCGACCGGCACCCGAGGCACCGCCGGCCGCTCGCCGCTCGCGGCGTCGCAGGCCAACGGATCGGGCGGCAACGGGTACGGGTCCACCGGCAACGGCGCGTCCGGCACCCTCACGTCCGGCGGGACGTCCGCTGGGTCGGGCCTCGGCTCCGGCCTGAGCGGCGGCACGTCGGGCGGCGCGGGCCTCGGCGCGTCCGGCCTGTCCGGGTCCGGCGACGGGACGGCCGACGGCCCCGGGGGGCTCGGCGTCGGTAACCGGTCAGGCACCGGCGGCGTGACGGCCGGCCGCCCCAACGTCGGCGGCCCCGCCGGCCAGCCTGCCCCGGCCGCCGACGCCGTCCGGACGAAGCTCGCCACCATCGCGGCCGACGCGAACACGAACTCGATCATCGTCGTCGGCCCGCCGCCGGCCCAGCGGCTGTACGCGGACCTGATCCGCCAGCTCGACCGCCGCCGCCCCCAGGTCCTAGTCGAGAGCACGATCGTCACCGTCGACACGACCAACGAGCTGACGGTGGGGGTCGAGATCGCCGGTCGGCGGAACGGGACCGACACCCGCCGGTTCGTCTTCAGCTCGTTCGGGCTGAGCGAGGTCGACCGGGCGACTGGGCAGTTGAACATCCTGCCCGGGTCCGGGCTGAACGGCGCGGTGCTCAGCCCGGACATCGCCGACGTGATCGTCCAGGCCCTGAGCGCCCGCGGGAACGCAAAGATCGTCGCGTCGCCCCGGGTGCTGGTGAACGACAACGCGACCGGCACCCTGTTCAGCATCGCCGAGCAGCCGGTAACGGAGCTGAACGCGAACAACACGATCTCGACCACGAGCTTCGGCGGGTACGCCAAGGCCGGCACCGAGATCGCCCTCACCCCGCACATCAGCGAGAAGGACTACCTGCAGCTGGAGTACGAGGTGACGCTGAGCAGCTTCACCGGCCAGTCGAGCAACGGCATCCCGCCGGCCCGGCAGACGAACACGGTGGCCAGCCAGGTGACGATCCCGGACGGATCGACGATCGTCGTCGGCGGGTTGAACCGGACCGAGGACGCCAAGACGGTCAACGCGATCCCGGTCCTCGGCGACCTGCCGCTCGTCGGCGCGCTGTTCCGCAGCACCCGGGACACGAGCCGCAAGGCGACGCTGTTCGTGTTCCTCCGCCCGACGATCCTGCGGGACGACGAGTTCGAGGACCTGCGGTTCCTGAGCGAGCGGGACGTGCGGCGGGCGGGGATCCGGGACGGGGCGCCGGCGAGCGAGCCGATGCTGGCGGAGTGACGGGGGCTGCGGCGGGCGACGTTCGGCGGACAGGCATTCTTGCCTATCACTCGGGCCGGCACGGCCGCCTCGCATGCCGCCCGGACGCCTTTGCTTCGGGTGGGGCAGGCATTCCTGCCTGTCCCGCGCCGGGGAGCGGTCGGGGGCACTCCCCCGGCCCGAGCCGGTGCGGCCGGAATGACGATTTCAAGTCCGGGCCGGGCAGGGATGCCCGTGCCCTTCGGGCGGCAGGCAAAAATGTCCGCCCCACCAGAGACGCAAGACGCTCGGTCGAGCGTTCGAAGCGGCCCCGCCGGCCCGAGTGACAGGCAAGAATGCCTGTCCTCCGGAACCCACCACGGGCCGGCCGCGCGCCAATCATCTCCCATGCCCGCGCCAACCCCCGAACAAACTGCTGCCACCACCGCAACGGGTACCGCCGCCCTCGCCGCCCGGTTCGGCGTGCCCACAATCACCGACCTGCGGCACCGCGCCCCGTCGGCCGCCTTCCTCGAAAGGATCCCGATCGGGTTCGCCCGCCAGCACTGCCTGCTCGGGCTCGCGGGGGACGACGACGCGGTGCTGCCGGTGTCGATGCGGTCGCTGGCCGACCTGCCGCAGGCGGAGGTGGTCGGGCGGCACCTCGGGCGGCCGGTCGACCCGGTGCTCGCCCCGGAGGCGGACATCCGGGCGGCCGTCAACGCGGCCTACCAGCAGCGGTCGGGCGAGGCGCAGCTCGTCATCCAGTCCCTCGAACGCCAGGACGTGCTGGCCGAGGTGCGGGGGCTGCAGGCCCGGGAAGACCTGCTCGACAGCGCCGGGCGGGCCCCGGTCATCAAGCTGGTGAACCTGATTTTGTTCGAGGCCGTCAAGGCCGGCGCGTCGGACGTGCACGTCCAGCCGTACGAGGAGCGGCTCGTCGTCCGGCTGCGGGTGGACGGGGTGCTGGCAGACGCGTTCGAGGTTCCGAAGCCGCTGCAGGACGAGGTGGTCAGCCGGGTGAAGGTGATGGGCAAGATGAACATCGCCGAGAAGCGGGTGCCGCAGGACGGGCGGGCCGGCGTACAGGTCGGCGACCGGACGGTCGACCTCCGGCTGTCCACCCTGCCGACGAGCTACGGCGAGCGGGTCGTGATCCGGCTGCTGGACAAGACGAGTCGGTTGTACGGGCTGGGCGAGATAGGCATGGAGCCAGCGGCCCTGAGGCAGTTCGGCCACCTGATCGCGGCCGAACACGGGATCGTCCTCGTCACCGGCCCGACCGGCAGCGGCAAGACGACCACACTCTACGCCGCCCTGCAGCAGCTCAACGGCAAGGCGCGGAACATTCTGACGCTCGAAGACCCGATCGAGTACGCGCTGGAGGGCGTCAGCCAGACGCAGGTGAGCGAGAAGAAGGGGATGACGTTCGCCAGCGGGCTCCGGAGCGTGCTTCGGCAGGACCCGGACGTAATCATGGTCGGCGAGATCCGCGACCGCGAGACGGCCACCATGTCGATCCAGTCCGCCCTGACCGGGCACCTCGTCTTCTCGACGCTGCACACGAACGACGCGGCCAGCGCGGTCGCCCGGCTGCTGGACCTGGGCATCGAGCCGTACCTGCTCGCCAGCTCACTGACCGGCGTGCTGGCCCAGCGACTGGTGCGGCGGGTGTGCCCGGACTGCGGCCGGCCGGCCGTCCCGACCGCCGACGACCTGCAACGGGTCGGGCTGGACGTGAGCCCGGCGGGTGCGGCCGGCGGAACCACGGCCGGGATAGATCCCGCGCTTCTTCGCAACGTCCGGTC
>JAQGHJ010000380.1 GCA_028288905.1 Phycisphaerales bacterium
GGGCACGTGCGGGCAATGACCGCCCTGCTGCTGCTGATGCCGCAGACGCCGATGCTGTTCCAGGGACAGGAGTGGGCCGCCGGCAGCACGTTCCACTATTTCGCGGACCACAACCCGGAGCTGAACAAGCTGATCAAGGACGGGCGGACGAAGGAACTGTCCCAATTCCCCAGCGTCGCGACCCCGGAGATGGTCGCCTGCCTGATCGACCCGGGGGCGGAGGACACCTTCCGCCGGTCGAAGCTCGACCACGCTGAGAAGACGAAGCCATTCCACGCCCAGGCGCTGGCCCTGCACACGGACCTGTTGAAGCTGCGGCGGGAGGACCCGGCGTTCAACGGCGTTCATCGCCGCGGGGACGTAGACGGGGCCGTCCTCGGGCCCGAGGCGTTCGTTCTGCGGCACTTCGGGGCGGACGGGGACGACCGGCTGGTCCTCGTCAACTTCGGCATCGACCTGCAACTGGACCCGGCCCCCGAGCCGCTGCTCGCCCCGCCGCTAGGGATGCGGTGGGCCATCGCGTTCTCCAGCGAGGACCCGAAGTACGGCGGGTCCGGCACCGCCCCGGTCGACACGGAGCTCGAGGGCTGGTCGCTGCTCGGCCGGTGCACCGTCGTGTGCAAGCCGGTGCCGGCCGAGCAGGGCGCGGTCAAGACGCGCCACCGGGTCGAAGGTTCGGCCCAGGAAGCGAAGCTGAAGGACGCCAACCTCGCAGAGCAAAAGAAGAGCGACGCGGAGCGAAACGAGGGTTGACGGGGCACCGCTTAGCCCCCTTCGTCCCGCTCCCGCGTTTGTCCCGCCCACAAGCGGCCGACGTCAAAGGCCCGTCCTGCCGGCCTTCACTCTGCGCCGGCGTCGTCCGCACGCACGTCCGAAGAACCCGGGGCGTCGACCCCCGGCACGCGGGGTAAACTCGAACGCCCCGCCCGACCCCGAGACACCATGACGACCACGCCCGCCCCCGCCAGCCCCGCCGCCGATGCCGCCGCCGACGACCTGATCCGCAGAGCGACGGCCCGCTTGGCCGAGCGCTGCCGGCTGCCGGAGTCGACCTACCGGCTGCAGTTCCACAAGGGGTTCACCTTCCGCGACGCCGCCGCCGTCGTGCCTTACCTGGCGGACCTGGGCGTCACCCACTGCTACGCGTCGCCGTACCTCAAGGCCCGGCCCGGCAGCACGCACGGGTACGACGTGATCGACCACAACGCGCTGAACCCGGAGCTCGGCACCCGCGCCGACTACGACGCGTGGGTGGGGGCGATGTGGGACCACAACATGGGGCACGTGCTCGACACGGTCCCGAACCACGCCGGGGTCGGGACGAACGATAACGCGTGGTGGAACGACGTGCTGGAGCACGGGCGGGCGAGCCGGTACGCCGACAACTTCGACATCGCCTGGGACGGCGCGTCCCGCCCCGCCCAACACGGCAAGGTGCTGCTGCCCACGCTCGGCGGGCTGTACGGGGACGTGTTGGAGCGCGGGGAGCTGAAGCTGGCGTTCGACCTTGCGACCGGCACGTTTGCCGTCGACTACTTCGACCGCCGGTTCCCCCTCGACCCGCGGACGTACGCCGACGTGCTCGACGTCCGCCTGCCCGACCTGCGGAAGGCCCTGGGGTCCGGGCACGCCGAGCTGGTCGAGTATGAGAACCTGATCACCGCCGCCCGGGACCTTTCAATCGAGCCGTCCGCCGCCGCCGGGCGGGCTGAGGCGGCGACCACTTTGAAACGCCGGCTGGCCGACCTCGTCCGCCGAAATGCGCCCGCCCGCGAACACGTCGAGCAGGTCGTCCGCGACCTCAACGGGGCCGCTGGTGGCCCCGCCTGCTTCGACGCGCTCGACCGCCTGTTGGCGAAGCAGAACTACCGCCTCGCGTACTGGCGGGCGGCCCCGGATGAGATCAACTACCGCCGGTTCTTCGACATCAACGACCTGGCCGCGCTGGCGATGGAACACAAGCCGGTGTTCGACGCGGCCCACGAGCTGACGTTCACGCTCCTCACGGAAGGCAACCTCGACGGGCTCCGGATCGACCACCCGGACGGGTTGTTCGACCCGAAGCAATACCTCGACCGGCTCCAGCAACTGGCCGTGGTCAACGAGATCCGGGCGATGATCCCCGGCGATCCGACGCTGGCCGGGCTGAAGCCGGAGGACCTCGCCGCCGCGGTCGACCGCTGCCTCGCCGCCGGCCCGCCGGCCGTCGGGACCGGCCCGCTCCGGTTCCCGCTCTACGTGACGGTCGAGAAGATCCTCGCCCCCGACGAGCCGCTGCCGGCCGACTGGGCCTGCCACGGCACGAGCGGGTACGACTTCCTGAACGTCGACAGCGGCCTGTTCGTCGACCCGGCCGGCGAGGCGCCGCTCACCCGCTTCTACGAGTCGTTCACGGGCCGCGGCGGGTCGCTGCCCGACCTCGTCTACGAGAAGAAGAAGCTCATCCTCCGCATCTCGCTCGCCAGCGAGCTGCGGATGCTCGCGAACCGGCTCGGGGCGATCGCCGAGCGGGACCGCCACGCCCGCGACTTCACCCAGTCCGGCCTGACCGACGCGCTGCGGGAGGTGATTGCCTGCTTCCCGGTGTACCGGTCGTACGTGACCGCCGCCGGCGTAGGCGAGACGGACGTGAAGCGGATCGACCAGGCCGTCGACGAGGCGGTGCGGCGTAACCCTAAGATTGAGGCGGCCGTCTTCAAGTTCATTCGGGACACGCTCGTACTGACCACCCGCCACGGCGACGCGTCGACCGAGCAGGCCGCGCGGCTGGCGTTCGCCCACAAGTTCCAGCAGCTGACCGCCCCGGCAACGGCCAAGGGGATCGAGGACACGGCCTTCTACATTTACAACCGGTTGATCTCGCTGAACGAGGTCGGCGGGGAGCCCGACCACTTCGGCGTGTCGCCGGCGGCGGCCCACGCCTACCTCGCCGACCGGGCGGCGCACTGGCCGTACGCCCTGTCCGCCCTGTCGACCCACGACACGAAGCGGAGCGAGGACGTGCGGGCCCGCATCCACGTGCTGTCCGAGCTGCCGGACGCGTGGGCCGAGCGGGTGCGGGCGTGGTCGACGCTGAACTCGCGTCACAAGACCGACGTGTCTGGCAGGCCCGCCCCAGACGCGAACGAGGAGTACCTGCTGTACCAAACGCTCGTCGGCGTCTGGCCGCACGACCAGGCCGACGCGGCCGGGCAGGACGTGCTCGCGCGGGTGCAGGCGTACCTGCTCAAGGCGATGCGGGAGGCGAAGGTCAACACGAGCTGGACCGACCAGAACGCCGACCACGAGAAGGCGGTCGAGCGGTTCGCAGCCGCCGTCCTCGACGAGCGGGGGAACGCCGCGTTCTTCGTCGACTTCCTGCCGTTCCAAAAGCGGGTCGCGTGGCTCGGGATCGTGAACTCGCTGAGCCAGACGCTGGTGCGGCTGGCGGCGCCGGGCGTGCCGGACACGTACCAAGGCACGGAACTGTGGGACCTGAGCCTCGTCGACCCGGACAACCGCCGGCCGGTGGACTACACCCGCCGCCGCGAGCTGCTGGCGGGGCTGGCGTCGGCCGGCAAGGACCTCGCCGGTTTGGCCCGGTCCGTCTTGGCCAGCCCGACCGACGGACGCGTGAAGTTGCACGTGGTTGCCCGGGCATTGGACGCCCGCCGGTCTCACCCCGGCCTCTTCTCGACCGGTACGTACGCGCCGCTTGCGGTCACCGGTTCGAAATCCGGTCACGCGTTCGCCTTCGCACGGGTACACGGGCCGGCGGCTGCATTGGTCGTCGTGCCGCGCCTGCCGAGCGGACTGGGAATGCGAGACGGATCGTGGCCGGTCGGTGCCGACGTGTGGGGTGACACCGCCTTAGTGATTCCACCCGAACTGAACGGCCGATCGCTCTGCAACCTCTTCACCGGGGCAACCGTCACCCTCCGCCCCGGGCTGAAGATGGCGGAGGTACTAGATGCGTTCCCGGTCGGCCTGTATCTGGCGTGACATAGGAAAGCGCCTTGCCGTCGAGCACGGCGCAAAGTCGCAGCCATGAAGTGATGAGGAGTATTCGGCGGAACCCCCACTTCGAGGGGGTTCCGCCGCCACTGATTGCGGTTCCACATCGACGCTTCTAAATTCGACCTCCTTGTCGCATATTCATGCTCGAGGGGGCTGAGGTGTTGTCCCAAACGGTCGAATACGCGTTACGGGTGATGATCCACTTGGCGGACCAAGAGGGGCCAACGACTACTAAACGGATTGCGGTTGTCACTCGCGTGCCCGAAGGGTACCTCGCGAAGGTGGTCCGTTCACTGGGCAAGGCGGGCCTTCTCCGGTCCCAACGCGGACTGCACGGCGGCTCGGTACTCGCCCGGCCGGCGTCGAACATAACGGTTAGGGATGTGGTGAACGCGATCGAGCCGGTCCGTCGGATCACCACGTGCCCGCTCGGCCTGCCGTCGCACGGCAGTCGCCTGTGCCCCATGCACAAGCTGTTGGACGAGGCCGCCGCGCGGGCCGAAGAGGTGTTGGACCGGTCGACCCTGGCCGACCTGCTAACCGTGCCGACGCTCAGCAAGTCGTTGTGCGGCAAGACCCGTTTGGTCCCCATGCCTTCGTGGACAATCGTCGCACGTGCCCCCGCCGTCTTGGAGGGGTGACTGGCCTCGCACTTCCGAAAGCAACACGAACGGACGCGTCCCTCCGCCGTATCCATTGAGGCGGAAGGCCGGCTTGCCGTGCGCAGAACGACCCAACTGGGCTGCTGGCAATAAAGCTGGGCCAGCTGCGCTGTCGGTCCGTCGGTGGCCCTTCTTCTGCCGTCGTTCCGCCGGCGGGGGTTTCGGACAAAGTCGAGCCTGCCATCCGGGCGACTACACCAGCGCGGGACGAGGCGAGTTATGGGTTTGCAGCATCGGGCGCGGTCGTGGCGTGCGTTCGGCTTGGCCGTCGTTCTGACGTCCTGTCTCGCGAGCGTCTCGGCGGCGTTCGGCCAAGCCGACTACGACCAGCCGCCGATCAACTACACGAAGGCGACGCTCGCCGACCCCGTGGCCCGACTTCAGCGTCGCTTGGACGCCGGGAATGCCACTCTGGCCCGCGACGCCGAGTTCGGCTATCTCCGGGCCGTCCTCGCCGCGCTCGACGTGCCGGTTTCCTCCCAGGCCTTGGTGTTCTCCAAGACGAGCTTCCAGCGGACGGCGATCGGGCCGAAGAACCCGCGGGCGATCTACTTCGACGACGAAACGTACGTCGGGTACGTGCAGGACGGCGACGTGTTGGAGGTCGCGACGACGGACCCCGGCGTCGGCTCGGTGTTCTACACGCTCGACCAGCGCGAAAAGGCGGGCCGGCCGCGGTTCGGCCGCGAGGGCGACAACTGCCTGCAGTGCCACGCCGGGTCGGCGACGCGGGACGTGCCGGGGCTGCTGTTGAGGTCCGTGTACCCGGACCCGCGGGGCAACCCGATCCTGTCGGCCGGCACGAAGCTGACGACCCACGCCAGCCCGTTCGACGAGCGGTTCGGCGGGTGGTACGTGACCGGCCGGCACGGCGGGTACGACGCCCAACACCACCGCGGCAACCTGATCGGCCGCGGCCGCGACGACCCGGCTCCCTCGGACCCCCGGGCGGGGGCGGACGTGACCGACCTGGCCCGCCTGTTTGACACATCAGCCTACCCGGCCTCGCACAGCGACCTCGTCGCCCTGACGGTGCTGAGCCACCAAGCCGAGGCCCACAACCTGATCACCCGGGCCAACTACGCGTGCAAACTCGCGCTGCGGGACGCCCGAGTGCTGAACGAAGCGCTCGGACGCCCCGCCGACGAGCTGACCGACGGCACCCGCCGACGGATCGAGGCCCCGGCCGAGGTGCTGGTGCAGTACCTGCTGTTCTGCGACGAGGCCCCGCTCGCCGCCCCGATCAGCGGGTCCGGTCCGTTTGCCGGGGAGTTTGCCGCGCGGGGGCCGCGGGACAAGAAGGGCCGGAGCCTCCGGGAATTCGACCTGGCCACCCGCACGTTCCGGTACCCGCTTAGCTACCTGATCTACTCCGCCGGGTTCGACGGGCTGCACGACCTGACGAAGGCGTACGTGTACGGCAGGCTGTACGACGTGCTCACCGGCAAGGCGACGGACGAGGCGTTCGCCCGACTATCGGCCGACGACCGGCGGGCGATCTTTGAGATCCTCGCGGACACTAAGGCGGACCTGCCGGCGTATTGGCGGGCGGGGAAGTAACGCGGCTGCCGCACCGCGTAGGGGGCGGACCGTTGGGCGGGTCGAGGTGGATGTCCGGCGAGGACGGTCCGCGGTGCGAACCCTACCGCTGCGTCGCCGTCACCGACTCGCCAGGCGCAATACGACGTCCGCCAGCCGCTCGTACTCGGCCGGCTCGTTGTACACCTGGCACGACACCCGAAGAAACCGCCCGCCGCCCCAGGCCACGAGCGGCACCTCAATCCGGTGGTCCGTGTAGAGCGACTGTTGGAGGGCGGCCTGGTCGGCGTCAGTCAGGTCGGCGAGTCGGGCCGGCAGCCGAACGGTGGCCATCGAGCCGAGCATCGAACCGTCGGTCGGGGTGAGGGGCTCCACCCCGAACCGGTCGCACAGCATCGCGTGCGCCCAGGCCGCCATGCGGTGATTGTGGCCGCGCACCCGATCCCACCCGCCCCACTGGCCCATGAAGTCGAGAGCCGCCCCGGCCGCCAGCCAGTTGCTGTGGTCGCGGGTCCCCTGCCAGTGGAACTCGGCCTCGAAGCCCTCGCCCGCCCAGTGGCTCGTAACCAGCGGGTGGACCGCGGCCCGTCGGTCGTCCCTCGCCCACACGAAGGCGGCCCCTTTCGGCCCGCAGCACCACTTGTGCAAGTTGCCGGCGTAGTGCGTCACGCCGCGGCGGCCGAGGGCGGCCAGGTCGAGCGGCAGCATGCCCGGGGCGTGCGCCCCGTCCACCAGAAGGTCGACGCCACGCGCGGCGCACGCGTCGGCGATCGCCCCGACCGGGAAGACGACCGCAGTCGGGGATGTGACGTGGTCCACGACCAGCAGCCGCGTGTTCGGCCGCAGGCCGGCAACGACCGCGCGGGTGACGTCGTCGGCCGGCCCGACCGGCAGCGGCACGTCCACCTCGCGGTACGTCGCCCCGCTTCGGGCGCACACGAACTTCATCGCCTGCCGGACGGCGTGGTAGACGTGGGTCGTGGTCAGCAGCTCGTCGTCGGAGGACAGGGCGAGCGACCGCAGCACGCAGTTCACGCCCTCCGTAGCGTTCGAGACGAACCCGAGGTCCGACGGCGCGACGCCGAGGAACGCCGCGACCGGCTCCCGCGCCGCGGCCACGAGGGCCGGCCACCGCCGACCGAGCATCTCCACCGGCTCCGCCTCGACCCGCCGCCGCCACCCGTCCTGGGCGGCGGCGACGGCCCGCGGGACCGCCCCGAACGACCCGTGGTTCAGGAACGTCACCCCCGGCGCCAGCTGCCAGTGGGACCGGAGGTCCGATTCGAGCGGCGAGGGGGGCGTCAGGGTCTTGTCGGGCACGCCGCGAGCGTAGCCCGCCCGCGGCGATGACGCCACGGCCTCAACGGTCGCCGGGCCGCATAAGGCCTGCCGGGCGACAAACCGGACGCGATGCGTAAAATCGACGCTCGCGGCCCGTTCGACCGGGCCGGAGGACGCCCGAGACA
>JAQGHJ010000513.1 GCA_028288905.1 Phycisphaerales bacterium
GCCGCCGCCCCGCCCGCCGCCTCGCCAGCTGCCCCGAACCCGGCCATCCCCGTCCCGGCCGCCGGCCCCGGGTTCGACTTGACCCGCATGTCCTCGGCCTTGGCCCCGGACAAGGTGGTCGACTCGGCCTGCCAGTTCTGCAACAGCAACTGCCGGGTGAAGGTGCACGTCAAGGCCGGCCGGGCGATCGACGTCCGCGGCGAGCCGGCCGACCCGGTCCAGGCCGGCAACCTGTGCGTCAAGGCCAAGCTGATGGCCGAGCTGCGGTACAGCCCGCACCGGCTCACCCGCCCGCTCGTCCGCACCGGCGGGGCGAAGGGGTCGCCCGACTCGCGGTTCGAACCCGTGAGCTGGGACGAAGCGCTCGGCCGGATCGCGACGAAGCTCGTCGCGCTGCGGGACGCCGGCGAGGCCCGGGCGGTCGCGAACAAGACGAGCGGCCGGCTGCCGCGGGGCACCGGGTCGCTCGTCGGGCGGTTCTTCACCCTGCTCGGCAGCCCGAACGACACCGACGTCGGCCCGGTCTGCAACGACGCCGGCGGCAACGCGCTCGCCGCCACGGTCGGGCTCGGCAACTTCACCAACGGGTACGGCGTCGACCCGATCACGGGCCGCGAGGACCTGGGGTCGGCGAACTTCTTCCTGTTCCTCGGCACGAACCAGGCCGAGACGCACCCGGTCACGTTCGCCCACCTGCTCCGCGAGCGGGTGAAGACCGGGGCCCGGCTCGTCGTCGTCGACCCCCGGCTGACCCCGACCGGGGCGGCGGCCGACGAGTGGGTCGCGACCAAGCCCGGCACCGACCTCGCCCTCGTGCTGGCGATGCTGCACGAGGTGATCACGAGTGACCTGTACGACCGGACGTACGTCGCCAAGTGGGTGGCCGGGTTCGACGAGTTGAAGCGGCACCTGACCGAGAAGGGGTACACGCCCGAGTGGGCGGCCGGCGTGACCGGGGTGCCGGCGGAGACGATCCGCCGCGTCGCCCGCGGGTACGCGACGGCCAAGCCGGCCAGCCTGTTTTGCAACGCGGGGGTGAGCCACCAGATCGGGGCGTTCGACACGTATCGGGCGCTGGCGTTCCTGGCGGCCGTCACCGGGAACATCGGCGTCCCGGGCGGCGGGTGCAACTTCATGCACAACACCTGGCCCGGCGGGCTAAACCTGCCGCCGATCACCCCCGCCGCCGCCGGGCGGCTGCCGAGGAAGGACGTCGCGCTGCCCGTCGGCCCCGACTGGTTCGCCGAGGCGATCCTGAACAATCGGCCGTACCCGCTCAAAGCCGTGCTGACGTGCGGCAACCCGCTCGTCGGCTCGGCCAACACGGCCAAGGTGAAGGCGGCGTTCGCCAAGCTGGAGTTCTACGCCTACACCGGGCTGTTCATGGACGAGGCGGCGTACTACGCCGACGTGATCCTGCCCGTCGCGACCGGGCTGGAGTTCGAGGGCGTGTACATGCGCCGCGACGACCGGGCGATCCGCTGGCAGCACGCGGCCGTCCCCCGCGCCGGCGATAGTCGGACCGACACCGAGATCTGGGTCGACCTCGCCCACGCGATGGCGAAAGCGGACAAGACCAACGGCCCGGCGTACTGGGCGGACCACTTCCCCCTCGCCTGGCGCGACTACCGCACGCTCTGGGCCGAGTTCGTGAAGCGGACGCCGGGCGCCAGCGGCATGACCGCCGAGCGGATGGAGAAACGCGCGGAGCCCCTGCGGTGGCCCTGCCCGACGCCGGACCACCCGGGCACGAGCACGCTGTACCTCGACCACCCGAGCTGGTACGCGGCGGCCGAGGCGCTGGACCCGAAGCACAAGGGCAAACGGTTCCTGACGCCGTCGGGCAAAATCGAGGTGTACACGCCCGAACTGGACGCCAAGCTGGCCGCGGCCGGGCACGCGGCGCTGCCGGTGTTCTACGCCCACCCCGAGACGCCGGGCGGGCTGCCGACGATCGCGTACGACCGAACGCTGGTGCCGAACCCGGTGAACGGCGGGGCCCTGACGCCGATGGTGACGCTGGCGACGAAGCCGACGCCTGCCGAGGTGGCCGTGCGGGCCGCGTTCCCGCTCGTCGGTACGACCGGCCGGCCCGGCGTCGTCCACTTCGCCGGCGTCACCCACTGGACCCCGACCGGCAAGCTGATGACCGGCGTCCGGCTCGTGCAACTGCACCCCGAGGCGGCCGCGGCCGCCGGCGTGGCCGACGGGGACTCGGTCGTCGTCGAGAGCCCCCGCGGGGCGGTGACGGGAACCGCCCAGGTGTGGCCCGGCATCCGCCCCGACACCGTGTTCGTCCCGCAGGGCTTCGGCCCTATGCAAAAGGTCGGCCCCGAGACCGGTGCCCGGCTGTACGACGCGGCCAACGCGCTGTCCGACGACCGTTACTTCGACAACCTGTCCGGCCAGCAAGCGTACAAATGCTTCGCCTGCCGGGTGCGGAAGGCGTGACGGACGGCGGGTGTCGGCGACGGGCGGGCGGGGCGGGGACATGCGACCGGGAAGGCGCGAAGGCATACGCAAGGGGGGAGGGGAACGGGAACAGCGGTTCGAGGGGCGGGTGGCACCGCCCCCGGCGACCCCCCGACGGATGTCATCCTGAGCGGAGCGAAGGACCTCCCGTCCACCGCGCAACCGGACCAGCGGCACGGGGACCGTGGAATGGGAATAGGTGCCCTCCCCGAACGTCGTCGCGGTCACCCTTTTCACAATCCACCGCCCCTTACCTGCCGATCCGGTTGCGCGGTGGACGAGAGGTCCTTCGCTCCGCTCAGGATGACATCCGTGGGGGAGCCGCCGCGGGCGGTGCCACCCGCTCCTCAAGTCTCCGCTCCCGCTCCCGCACTCACTCCCGCACTCCCTCTTCCTTCGCGTCTTCCTTCGCGTTCTTCGCGTCTTCGCGGTCGCATGTTCCCCGCCTCGCCCGCCCGACCGATCGCCCGCCGCGCTCACGCCGCACCGTGCTTCAGGTACTCGACGACGGCCTGGCACTGCGGGCGGTCGAGCAGCTGATCGCAGCAGGCGGTCTCGCTCACCTCGCCGACGCCGTCGGTCACGCACAGGCAGGCCAGCCAGTCGGCCACCCGGCGGGCCTGGGGGATGTTGTGCGTCACGAGCACGACCGCGTGCCGCGCCTTGAGCCGGACGATCAGCTCCTCGACCGCGGCCGTGCTCCGCGGGTCCAGGGCGCTGGTCGGCTCGTCCATCAGGATCACGTCCGGCTCGGTCGCCAGCGTCCGGGCCAGGCACAGCCGCTGCTGCTGCCCGACGCTCAGCCGGGCCGCCGGCTCCCGGAGCCGGTCCTTCACCTCGTCCCACAGGGCGGCCTCGCGGAGCGCCCGCTCGGCCGCCTCCGGCCAGTCCCGCCGGGGGACGGCACCGAGGTGGCGGACGCCGAACACGACGTTCTTGTAAATCGTCGTCGGGAAGACGACCGGCTGCTGGAACAGGATGCCGACCCGGGCCCGCAAATCGTCCGGGTTCAAGTCGGCGGCGTACACGCTCCGCCCCCGGAGCAGCACGTCGCCGGCCACGGTCAGCCCGGGCGTCAGTTCCGCCAGCCGGTTGAGGCACTTGAGCAGCGTGCTCTTGCCCGCCCCGCTCGGCCCGATCAGCCCGAACACCTGGTTCGGGGCGACCCGCAGGTTCACGCCGCGGAGGATCGTCCGCCGGCCGGCGGCGACGGTGAGGTCGCGGACCTCCAGGAGAGGCTCGCCGGGCGGGGGGGCCGGCTGGCAGAAGGCAGGCGATGCGTCGGTGGCCGCGCCGGCCGCATCGTCCGCGGTCGGGAGGATGGTGAGTGGGATGGGCATGGCGGTGGCGGCAGAGTGGGTCGCGGTCGGTGATCCGATACCCTTTGGCGGGTGACTTGCGCGAGCCGTCTGACCCGCGACCCGCGGCATACCTATTTCCCTTCGCGATCCTCGCGCCTTCGCGGTCGCATGTCCTCCCCCGAAGCGCTCGCACGTCGCCCTCACGCCCCCCGCGCCTCCTCGTGCGCCCGCAGCCGCACCGGCAGCGCCGCGAGGCTGAGCAGGAACACGAGCCCCAGCAGCACGGTCGCCGACCCCCACACCTTCCCCGGCACGGCCGGGTCGAACGAGTCCTGGGCGAGGATGAAGATGTGGTACGGGAGCGACAGCACCGGGCTCTCGACCACCCCACGGGGGACGGTCGCGCCGGCGAAGATGGTGGCCGTGAACATGATCGGGGCCGTCTCGCCCGCCGCCCGGGCGAGACCGAGCAGCAGCCCGGTCGCCAGCCCGCCGGCGGACTGCGGCAGGATCACGGACCGCACGATTTGCGACCGCGTCATCCCCAGCCCCGCGGCCGCCTCGACGTACCGCCCCGGCACCCCCTTGATCCGCTCGACGAGGGCGACCGTGACCGTCGGCAGGATCATGATCCCCAGCAGCACCCCGCCAACCAGCCACGACTTGCCCCACCCCAACCCCTTCACGAACACGATCAGCCCGAGGAGGCCGAACAGGATCGAGGGGACGCCGTTCAACGTGTACAGCAGCAGCCCGAGCAGT
>JAQGHJ010000384.1 GCA_028288905.1 Phycisphaerales bacterium
ACCTTGGGTGGAGGCGACACAGTACCTCGCGGGTGAGGCGATCCGTCACGGTTTGACCACCGATCCGTCGCCCCTTCTTGAGGCGATCGCAGCCGCGTCCGAAGGCGGCATCGACGCGGCGCTCCGCCGCGCCCGCGTGACCGCGATAAGGCTCCATGCGGAGGTGGGTTGCATGGCCGGGACGGAAGGCCTCGAAGCGGCGTCCTCGCCCCCGGCTGACAATGCGTCCGATCAGGCGTCCGCGACCGACCCGAGTGACACGGTGAACCGCGACGACGCCGTCGAGTACCTCGACGTGACGCCAGACCATCTCGGTCGGCTGGTCAATCATGGAACAATCCGGGGGACCGGCAAAGGGAAGTCACTGCGCGTAGATAGGTCGAGCATGTCCGAGTGTCGCCAGAGACAGGTTCAACGAAAGCAGTCGCGCTATGACCGCCCGCCCTCCGGTGAACGCGACGGCAAGGGTCGCCCACAGGAGCCGTCGTCGTGGGTTTGCCGTGGTTGCTTCGTGGAGTCACCTGTGCGAATCGATCGATGCCCGAAGTGTTTCTGCCGTACGTTCTCACCCGGTCGAACGCCGGGGCCACGTCGCTGACACGGCCGGCGTTCAGCTGCGCAGGTACTGCGCAGATAAAATTTACCATGTCGTTTTTGCGGTGTTCCCCCGAGGAATAGCGAATCCTTCATCGTAGCCGACTGCGCGACGCCCGCGCCGTTGCCGGACTCGTTCAGATGCACCCCGTCGTAATTCTCGATGGAGGTTTGCAAATGATCGACCTGACGTCCGAGGACCCTATCACGCTTCGGGATGCGACGAAGCTCTCGTTCCTGCGGCGGAACGGCCGCCGGCCGAACTTGGCGACGCTTTACAGGTGGAGCCAAATCGGCCTCAAGGGACACACGTTGGAATGCGTCCAGATCGGCGCTTCGCGGTGTACGACCCGGGAGGCGGTCCTGCGTTTCATCGAACGCCTGACGAACGGGACGTCGGGCGCAACCGTGACCACGGTGCAACGACGGCGTGCGATCGCCCGGGCGGAACGCGAACTCCGTGAGGACGGCATCGGATGACGCAGTAGTAGCCCCCCTCACAACCGTACGTCGTCCCGGGCCTCGACCGCCTACCTCACCAGCCCTTCCGACAGCAGTACCTGTGCAAACGACCATCACCAAATCCGCCGTCCTCAAGAAGGTGAACGCGACCGGCAACGGCAGCGTTCCCGACGATGACGCTGCGTCACTCCCGACGACCGGCGGTGAGGACTGGATCGGGGCCAGTCTTTGGATCGGGTGGGAGAAGGGTGCGAACAAGGGTCGGTACCTGATCCAGCGCGTGCCGAGGAGGCACGGCTCTTCGGCAAGCAAAAGTTCATTACGGTCTGCGGCAGACAAGTGCGCGTCGAGCCCCTACCGGCCATCCTTGGGGTGGGCAAAGATCGTCGAACCCTCGATTGGGACCTCCGGTACAACGGGATTCGGGTCTGCTTGAAGCGGGAGTCGAGCCACGGAAACGGCCCGCCGTCCGGGATCGTGGAGATCGACGGCGAGGCCTGCTTGAGGCGGGGGGGATGGCAGTGCTGGAAGGACGTTCTCGGGTTCGTGTCGGCGCTCGGAGGCGACGTCATTCGTGAAACGATGAGCAGGGTCGACATGTGCCTCGACCTCCCGGGCCAGCCGACGGAACCCTTCCTGACGGCCCACGCGGAGGGACGCTTCGTGACCCGGGCCAAGAAGTGGACACTGTTTGGCGGCTCCGACGTCAGCCTGTACTTCGGAACCCACCCGTTGCAATTCTTCATCTACGACAAGCTGGCGCAGGTGACGACGAAGAAGGCGGCCTTGGTACCGCTCATGGCCGAGCGGCGGTGGGGCGGGGCGGTGCCACCGGCGGCGACGCGGGTCGAGTACCGACTCGGCCGGGCCGCCCTCGCGAGCCGCGGCGTCACGACGGTCGACTCCTATTTCACGTTCCGCAGCGAGATCGCCGGCTACCTCACGAGCAAGTGGCTGCGGCTGGTCGCGGCAATCCCGTCCAAGGGGAACGAGAGCAGGGCGAAACTGCTGCCCCTCTGGACGATGGTTGCCGCGGGGTACGCGGAGTGGACCGGCGCGGCGGTGACCGCCGCCAAACTCAAACCCGTGCCCGTACCCGTCGCGAGCCCGGACAACCTGATGAAGCAGGTGGTCGGCATTTACGTCACGCTCGCCGCCCGCGCCGGGAAGGAATTCAAAACCGACGCCGAGTTCCGGAAGTACGCCGCCGGCCTGCTCGCGAAGCAGCTACCTTCGACCTGCTGGCAGTCGAAGCTCGCCGACAAGTTCGCGGAAGCGAAGTGGGCCGCCGCGGCCGCAGCGCCGGAGGAGTCGGCTGCGAAGAAGGCCGCCGTTACGGTGGCGGGAGAAGCGCCCCACGTGACGAAGTCGGTCGTGAAGAAGTCGGCCGTCCTGAAATATGCCGGCAACGCTGTGAAGATGCCGTAGGCGAGCCGGGCTGTACCGGCGTACAGACGGCGGCCCCAAAACGAAGGAATGACCGTGATCGAGATACCGTTCCAAGGCGACGCCGAGTCGACCGCCCCCTCCGCAGGTGCATAGTGCGGGCGGCGGACGAGATGGGCGTGAGCCCCTTCGCCGCGGCGACGCTCATGACCGCGTTCTGCCCACTGGCCGGTGAAGCTGCGTAATCGCCGGCCGCGCCGCCGATCCTGCTGATGCCGCCGTGATTGCGTGCGAACGCGACACCCGAATGAGGGTGGTGGCTCGGGTCCGCAGCGGGTGACGCTGCGTCATCAGCGACTTCTCGTGCCCGCCGTGAGGCGTACGGGCCGGGTTCAGGGGGCACCCGCGCGGTGAGGGTCCCCGCTCCGGGTGCGGCGGTCGACGCCGTCGGCCGGAACGATTCCCCGGCCGCCCCGCCGCTACGCGATGACGCTGCGTCGTTGATGCCAACTGCGTCCGGGTCGTCGTAACGGGACGAGTTGAGAAGCGGAAGGCTCAATACGAAGGGGGTGACGGCGTGCAAAATAAGTCGCTGTGGCACCAGACTCATTCCGCGCAGGCGACGGAGAAGGGGTATGCGGGATATCGAAAGGGCCGATCGGGCACACCGCTCACGGGGGCGAAGCTTTGATGACGCTGCGTCACACGTAGTCGGCTGCCGGCATACCGGCACCGCGGATTCGCCGTGCTCGCAAGTCGCGACATCGGGTATCTTACGAATCGCCCGGGCTCGCGAGCCGGTGCCCACGAACGTCGCGTGGTGCGGAAGCGAAACCCCGCGTCGGTAGGGAGGACACCGTGGCAAAACGTGCTGTGATCCGACTCCAACTTGACGTCGCTGCGAAACAGCAACTCGACAAGCTGTGCGACCGCCGCGGGATGACGCAGATCGCCGTCCTGTCGCGGCTCGTGAAATGGTTCGGCCGACAGGACGAGGTCGTCCAAGCGTCAGTCCTGAACCTCCTGTCGGACGATGCGCTCGGCGACCTTGCGAACGTCTTGATCGACCGGCTACATGACACCGATAAGCCGAGCGAGCCGGCCCGCGCGGCGCAGTAGGTCGCGTCGGCCCGAGCCTCGTGACACGGCAGGCACCAATGCCGCCCCGCGAACCGTAACGAACCCATCCCCTCGGTTCGGGGTGTGCCTTCCGCCTTGATATCCGTCAAGATAAACTTGAGGCTGCTCCGGCCACCCTTGCTCGCTCGGGCGTCCCGCCCGTCGGAGGAATGTCATGGCCGTCCATGTCAGCCGCGCGTCCGCCGGAGGGCGCTGCCGCCCGCCGTCCCGTGCCGCGTTCACGCTGGTCGAGTTGCTCGTCGTCATCGGCCTGATCGGGCTGCTGACGGGCGCGCTGTTCCCGGCGCTGGCCGCGACGCAGGGGGCCGCCCGGTCCACGGTCTGTTTGAGTAACATCCGGCAGGCGGCCGTCGCCGTCGCCATGTACGCCGCGGAGGGCGGTCGCGGGCTCCCGCCGCCGAACGTCAGCACGCCGTCGCCCGGGCTGTACTGGTGCGACGACGACCGGGTCGGCCGGTTTCTGTCCCGACCCCTCCAAAACACGTCGGCCAACGTGCTGACCTGCCCGGCCGACGAGGACGGCGGGCGGTCCTACGCCATGAACGTTTGGGCGAGCGGCAAGGTGGACGGGTACGTGCTGACCGCGTCGCCCGCCCGCGGCACCCTTTGGCGGGGCGGCGGGCCGGACGCCGCCCGGCTGATCCTCCTGACCGAGGCGTGGTCGACGCTGCGGCCGAGCGGGAGCCGGTGGCTCGCCGAGCCGATCGTCGGGTACGCGGGCGTGACCCCGGGCCAGCGGTTCGGGGCGGCCGGGGGCGTGGCCGTCAACGCCAAGCGGTGGGGCGTGGCCCGGACCGAACTGCCGTTCTACCGACACCGCACCGCGACGACCGCGGCGTCCGTCCTGTCGCCCGTCGGCCGTGTGGCGATCGCGTACGCCGACGGGCACGCCGCGATGCGGTCCAACGCCGACCTCGCCGATCCCGTCACGGGAGTCAGCACGCTCGACAGCCTGTGGTCCCCGCTCGACGCCGCGATCAACAAGTGACGCGACGCCGGCTGCCCGGCCGACGCGGGCACGCATTTCCCACCCGCGCCGACCGTGTTCCCGGTTACGCTACGGCGTCGGGTCGCCGGCCCGGGGCGGGTGTCGGGGGTAACGCGGGTTCACGACATGGCCGACGACGTCATCGACGACAACGTGTTGGCGCTGGCCCGTGCGGGCGACGCGGCGGCGTGGGAGCGACTGCTCCGGGCGTTCCACGGGCGGCTGCTCGGCTTCGTCGACCGCCTGATGCCGGCCGACGTCCGGGCGCTCGTCGAGCCGCAGGACGTGCTGAACGACACGTGCTTCGAGGCGTACCAACGGTTCGGCGACTTCGAGGCCCGCGACCCGGACGCCGTCTACCGCTGGCTCGCTACGATCGCCCGCCACCGCCTGATCGACCTCGTCCGCGCGCAGCGGGCCGAGAAGCGCGGCGGCTCCCACCGCAGGGTCGGGGCCGGGGGCGACGGCGGCGAGGACGACCCGGTCGTCCGGCTGTTGCAGGAACTCGCCGTCTACGAGCGGACGCCGAGCCAGTCCGCGATGCGGCACGAGTTGCGGCTGGCGCTCGAGCGCGCGATCGACCGGCTCGCCGCCCCGCTCCGGGACGCCGTCCGGCTGCGGCACGTCCACGGGCTGCCGTTCAAGGACGTGGCCGAGCGGATGGGCCGGACCGAGCGGGCCGTCCAGCAACTCTGCACCCGCGGCCTCGGGGAGATGCGGACGCACTTGGCGTCCGCGTCCCTGTTCGTCTGAACCCGATCCCCCGCCGGCGTGGTGCGCCCCGCCGGACCTTCGACGCCCCCATGTCGGATTCGAGCGGAGCCGCTTCCCACCTCCCACCGTCGGCCCCCAAGACGGAGGCCGTGCGCCGGCTGTTGGAGGAGCGGGGCCGCCGCCTGTCCCGCGGCGAGGTCGTGCTGGACCGGGAACTCCTCATCGCCCACCCGGAATTGGCACCCGACCTGTACGACGCGCTCGCCGCGACCAAAGCGATCCGGCGGGCGCTGCTCGACGCCCGCCGGGCCGGCCCGGCGGACCACTCTCTCCTCGCCATGAGCGACGGCGCGCTGCTCGCACCGCTGTCGGCCGGCGGCGGGTGGGACGCGGAGGAACCGGACCCGGTCCCGTCGGCCGAGGGGTACGAGGTCGTCGGGGAGGTCGGCAGCGGCGGGCAGGCACGGGTCTACGAGGCCGTCCAGCGGTCGACCGGGCAGCGGGTGGCGATCAAGGTGCTGCCGGGCGGCCCGCTCGCCGGCTCCCGCCAGCGGGAGCGGTTCGAGCGGGAGTCGGCGATCTTGGCCGCGCTGCGGCACCCTCACATCGTGGGGATCGTCGACCGCGGGCGGACGGCCGACGGGTCGTTCTTCTTCGTCATGCCGTTCGTCGCCGGGCGCGCGCTGGACGAGTACGTCGCCGGGCTGCGGGCCGCCGGCACCGCGACCCCCGCGACCGTCCTCCGGCTGTTCGCCCGGGTCGCGGCCGCCGTCGGGGAATCGCACCGGCTCGGGATCATCCACCGCGACCTCAAGC
>JAQGHJ010000385.1 GCA_028288905.1 Phycisphaerales bacterium
GACGGCGAAATCGGGCATGGGGGCGAGCTTCCTTCCCTGGACGTCGTGCGGGAGTGCGGGACTGAGCGAGGCGCGAGCGACCCGCGCGGGTCAGCGGGCATTGTGCCCAATCGATGAACCTGGGCAAGGCGGGAGGGGACGTCGGGGTGGGGGTCGGGGTGGGGTCGGGGTGGGGTTGGGGGTTGGGGGTTGGGGTCGGTTGGGTTCCCGCGAAGTCGGACTGCGTTGCTCGCGCTGCGGACGTGCCCCACACGCCGGGGCAGAGCGGGCGCAGCCCGCGCCGCCCCGGATCCCGTCGCGTCGCGGGCGTCCGCGCCCTCGCGTTCGTCCGCGAAGAGGCAAGCGGCCGCGCCGGCTCGCCCGACCTTCCTACCTCCACGGAGGGGGAGGACCGCGCGGGCGTCGGGAGCGCGAAGCACCGGGTCATCGCGCCCGCGCGAGTCGCGCATGTCTTTCCTGTCGCTTTTCCCTGTCGCCCCCTCCCCCTCTCTCCGCTACCCCTGCGCCTCGATCCGCTTCACGTAGAACAGCGAGTCCGTCGCCCGCTGCCCGACGTAGTGCAGGCTGATCGGGTACTTGTGCTTGCCGGCGCGGAAGAACTCGAACACGCGCTCGCCGTGCTTGAACTGCCGTTCGAGGTTCGCGTTCACGTGGTCGGTCATCTCGGCCGGGACGAGCCGCTGGCGGTCGTAGTCCCAGTTCGGGTCGATGCGGACGAGCAGGTGGGCCTCGGCCCAGTCGACCGGGTACCCGTGGATGTACCCCTCGCCGGTCCCGGGGGTGTAGAACCAGAAGCAGAGGAACCGGTCCTTCCAGACGGTGCTGGTCGCGTTGTCGGAGCCGGTGATGAGCCGGGCGTGACTCGTCCGGATCGCCTGCCCGGCGAGCGGCTTGGCCACCCACACCTTGCGGTCGCGACAGTCGTACAGGCCGACGTGCGGGTACTTGCCGGAGAACTTGTCCGTGCAGTACTTGCTGCTGACGCGCGGCCCGGCGGCCTCGGCCGCCGGGTCGGCGCGCTGGGGGCGGAAGCCGAACATGCGTCAGGTCCTCGGCGGGCGCGGCGGCTGTATCGTCGGCATTGGGGTCGTCATGCGGTGTGCCGGCGCGGGCGAGCGGTTGGTGGCGACCGATGGTAGCGGAAACGGCCGCGGGGCGACAAGCCGGGGGACGATCACCCGTCCGGAGCCGCTTCGTCGGGCCGACTCGTACGCCACCGGGTGCGACTTCGCCCAATAGGCTTGTCCTATTGTGAACATAGGCAGTACGGCCGTTGAATCGTACCGACCGTTCCCTTAGTTTCTCCGCACACCCGGCGGCCGGGAGGGCACCTTGTTGTGCCGGCCGCCCACAAGCATCCCGCCGTTTGTTTCCCGCGGACGAGGAGAAGTAACGAGGCGGATCCGAATTGCCGTGCGCTCCGAAATTGGAGCAGCCCGGCCGCGTAACCCGTCCGTTCGCGTTTCGTTCCCCGCCCCGCCCGTCGCGGGGCCGCGGGTCTCGGTGTTTTCACGGCGGGCGGCTTTCCGCCCCCTTTACTCGGAGTCTTTGCCCATGCTCGGCGTTCGCGAATCGTTCCCGGCCTTCAAGCTCAATGCCTGCGTCAGCCTTCAGAAGGACCAGGAGTTCAAGACGCTGTCCCACGACAGCTACCCCGGCAAGTGGCTCGTGGTGTTCTTCTGGCCGATGGACTTCACGTTCGTCTGCCCGACCGAGATCGCCGCGTTCGGCAAGAAGAACGGCGAGTTCGCCGACCGCGACGCCCAGCTGCTCGGGGCGAGCACGGACAGCCACTTCGTCCACCTCGCCTGGCGGAACGACCACGCCGACCTGAAGAACCTGCCGTTCCCGATGCTGGCCGACATCAAGCGGGAGCTGAGCACGGCGTGCGGCATCCTCGACCCCGAGGAGGGCGTGGCGCTGCGGGCGACGTTCATCGTCGACCCGCAGGGCGTGGTCCGGTGGGCGGCCGTCAACGACCTGAAGGTCGGGCGGAACGTCGACGAGGTGCTGCGGGTGCTCGACGCCCTCCAGACCGACGAGCTGTGCCCGTGCAACTGGAAGGGCGGGGACCCGACGCTGAAGGTGGCCTGATACCGACGGCGGTGTCGTGAGGCGCGGCAACATGCGACCGCGAAGGCGCGAAGAGCGCGAAGGCAGACGCGAAGAAGAGGGAGCCTGTGTAGCGCGTGCCGACGGGCACCCTACTCCCCTGCCTTCTCCTTCGCGTCTGCCTTCGCGCTCTTCGCGCCTTCGCGGTCGCATGGTACCCGGACCGGTGGCGCGGCCTGTCCCGTCGTCTGAATCCCGATCCTCAACCGGAACTTAGAACATGCTCGAGGCCCTCGAAACCCTCCGCCAGTCGTTCCCCGAGTTCGCCAAGGACATCAAGCTGAATCTGTCCGGCGTGCTGACCGACTCGTCCCTATCGACCGACCAGCGGTGGGGCGTGGCCGTCGCCAGCGCGATCGCTTGCAACAGTCCGCTGCTGAAGGAGGCGACGCTCGCCGACGCCCGGCGGCACGTCGACCCGAAGGTGATCGAGGACGCCGCGGCCGCGGCCGTCCTGATGGCGATGAACAACATCTACTACCGGTTCCGCCACATGGTGGACAAGCCGAGCTACGGCACGAAGCCGCCGCGACTGCGGATGAACCGGATGATGCAGCCGACGACGACGAAGGTTGACTTCGAGCTGTACTCGCTGGCCGTCAGCGCGATCCACGGGTGCGAGACGTGCGTGCGGTCGCACGAGAAGGTGATCGTCGGGCACGGCGTCACCGAGGACCAGGTGAACGACGCGATCCGCATCGCCGCCACGTTCCACGCCGCCGCCCAAGCCCTTACGGCCGGGCTGTGACGACGGTGAATATCAGCCCTCCGGCGAAACGAGGACGGGAATCTCTTCAGGCGCGAAGGCGCCGGCGGCGGCCGGCCAGCAGGCCGGCCCCGGCCAGCCCCGCCGCCGCGGCCGACGCCGGCTCCGGAACCGCGTTGACCTGGAACCCGCTGAACTGGTTCGCCACGTTCGTCCCCGGGTCCGACAGAGGCTGCAGCCGGATGCCCAAGCTCTTGCCGGCCGACAGCGCGGCGGCGTTGTACGCCGCCGTGGCGTTGAAGCTGAGCGTCTGCCCGGCCGTCAGCGCCGATGTACCGAACGATCCGAGTGTCGCGATCGAGGTCGCCGAATAATCGCCGAAGTCGATCGTGTTGTCCCCGAGGTAGGCGAACACGCCGATCGTGTAGTTGCCCGGGCCCGTCTGGCCGAAGTACGAGCTGCCGAGCTGCGAGACGGAGAACGACAGCGTGGCTGACGTGGCCAGCGGCTGGGCGGCCAAGTCGAACTCGCCAACGCCGCGGACCTCTTCGGACGAGCTGAACGATCCGACCTCGTCCGGCTGGCCGAGGTTGCTGTGAAAGTGTGTCCCGGTCGTCGCCGGGAACGCCCCGCTGCTGGCGATGCTCCGCTGCGCGCCGACCGCCACGATGGCGGCGGTGGCATCTCGCACCGCCCCGGCTTGGGCAAGCACAGCCGCCCCAACCCCGCACAAGATCGATTGGTTCAAACGGCGCATAATCACCCTTTGCTTCCGGCCCGTCACTGACGAGCCTGCTTCACTACCGTGGGGATCTTGCCCCCGCCCCCGTTGGTCCCAACCTTATAATTAATGGAGCCGGCGGTCCGCGTCAACTCAAATGTGGAAGTATTGCGACCGGCGTCCGGGGACTGGCCCTTGAGGGGAATCCGGTGCCCGAACGGGGGCCGGCAGTCGGGCGGGCGAGGAAAAGGAGCGGGTCTGGAAGTGGACCGGGCCGGCCCCTTTGTGGGGCCGGCCCGGTCGCCACGCGGCACGCCGACGGCTCGGATCTCTGCCGTCACGCGGTCCGGTCGATCCGGAAGCCACCCTTGACGTTGAAGCCGTGATATTCGGCCTTCACGTCCCCGCCGCCGATCGTGTTGCCGCTCTTGCTGAGCTGCCCGGTGATCGACACGTGGTCGTCGCCCTTGAGCACGTACTTGAACCGGCCGTTCTTCGGGTTGATCTTCCCGATCAGCGTGCCGGTGTAGTCGTGGCCCTGGACGGTGATCGTCCCGGTGATCGAGTTGATCGTCTGGTCGGTGATGTTCAGCTCGAAGTCGAGCTTCTTACTGAACATGAACACCTTCGCCTTGACCGACCCGGTGAAGTCGCCGACGAGGCTGACGGGCCGGCTGCCGGTCTGGACGACCGGGGCCGGGTTGACGGGAGCCAGCGCGACGGACACCTCGCCGGTCGCCTTGGCCGGCGTGGCGTTCACCTCGGGGCTGTTCAGCGACGCCCACACGCCGGCGTTCACCACCTGCCCGGGCGACAGGTCGAGCGGCTGGGCGGCGAAGAACTGCCGGCCCTCGAGCGATTCCACGAAACCTTTGGACGTCGACATTCTCGCCTCTCCTTGGCTCTCGGTTCGCGACGTCCGGACGGACGCCTACAACAATACGGTCCAGCCCCCCAATCGGATCGGCCGGACGCTGCATTTTCCCACACGGCGGGCGAGGGGCAATCCGATTTATTGCGGCGGTCCGAGATTCTGCCGAAGGCGTGAAGCAAGTATCCGGGCGGGCTTGGTTGGCGGCGTTAACGGTGGATCGGTCGGGCGTCGGGATATCCCGCCGGCCGCGAGCAGACCCGGGCCCGTTCCGGCGGGGCGTGGGCGACCCAGAACCGGCTCGGCTCCAACGCGTGGACGACCACCTTCCCCCGCCGGGCCGGTAGGAAGCAGTCGCCGTCCCCGAGCAAGAAGTCGCGCCCGTCCCCAGCTTGGGTGACCCAGAGGGACCCTACGACGCAGCGGATCCTCAGCCCAGCCGACGGTGCGAACGACATCGTCGCGCCGGTGGCGAACGACACCTCACCCGCCGGCGGCACAGCCTCACCGGTGGTCGCGGCGGCCGGCCGTCGGTCGCCCCACCACGACAACCCCCACGGGAACGACAACGGTGAAGTGAGTCGGCTCATCGGTCTGCTCCGTTCCTACAACGCCCGCGGCGACAGGCGGACCGCACGCGTCCGCTCGCTGCCCTCGGCACTCCCCGTGCGCCGCTGCTGCTTGCCATTCACATTTTGCGGGCTAGGGATTTGCCGAACAGGGTCAGTAGACTGTAATTGTCACCATCACAGTTTGCGTTTTTCGAACTGTGCTGGTCGCGTTTGCAACCGTCTGTGCTGCTGGAGGAGATGATGCCCACCACGACGGTCGAACTCGGCGACACGTTGTACGAGGACGTCGCCAAGCGGGTGTGCCGGCTCATCGAGTCGGGCACACTGCGGGCCGGCGACAAACTGCCGTCGGTCCGGAAGCTGAGCCAGCAGTTCGGCGTCAGCGTGTCGACGGTGTTGCAGGCGTACCGGCTGCTGGAGGACCGGGGGCAGATCGAGGCCCGGCCGCAGTCGGGGTACTACGTCCGGACCGGTTTCTGGCACCCGCCGGCCGAGCCGGACATCACCGCCCCGCCACCCGGCGCGACGCCGGTCCGAATCGCCGACCTCGCCGAGCACGTGATGCTCGAGGCCCGCCGCCCGGACCTCGTCCACCTCGGGGCGTCCACCCACGGGTCCGACGCGATGCCGGTCCGGCAGCTGAACCGGGTGGCGGCGGCCGTCGCCCGGCGGTCGCCGGGGCTGGCGGCGCACTACTGCGTCACCCCGGGCGACGAGATGCTCCGGGTGCAGATCGCTCGCCGGGCGATCGATGCCGGCATCACCCTTTCGCCGGACGAGATCCTGATTACGTCCGGCGCCCAGGAGGCGATGGCGATGTGCCTGCGGGCCGCCTGTAGGCCCGGGGACGCGGTCGCGATCGAGTCCCCGAGCTACTACGGGTTGCTCCAACTGCTCGACGTGCTCGGGCTCCGGGCCGTCGAGGTC
>JAQGHJ010000407.1 GCA_028288905.1 Phycisphaerales bacterium
CCGGGTCCGGGCCGCCGGGCTGGACGACCTTCTCTGACGTCTTGCAGCCGGGAACGGCGGCGGTGACGAGGGCGGCGATAAGGATGGTAGGGAGGAGAGACGGTTGCCGAATCATGAGGGGTCCACATTGGAAATGAGTAGTGGGATAGACGTCGGAACGAGGGGTGGCCAAGCACCCCCTTCCGTGGCATGGGTGTCCCGCCCAATCGCGGATCGGCGTGCGCGGGGGACGCTTGAACGCCCGAAACATTTGCCGAGTGCCGGTGTCAGCATGGGCGAGACGCCCATGCCACGGGTCGGTAGGCGTCGCTTGTCACTTTCCCGCTTTAAATGACGCGGCCAACCGGTCGGCGACGAATTGTTCCGCGTCCTTCGCCTTGTCGACGACGCCGGCCATGCCGAAGAACTCGTGCGTCACCCCCGTGAAGTGCCGGTACGACACGTCCACCCCGGCCGCCTTCAGCTTGTCGGCGTACAACTGGCCGTCGCTCATCAGCGGGTCGATCTCGGCCGTGACGACCGTGGCCGGCGGCAGCCCCTTCAGGTCCGCATCCGACGCCCGCATCGGGGACACCAGCTTGTTTCCGCCGTCGGCCGGGCTCGTCAGGTAGTTCGCGAAGAACCACCGCATCGCCGGCTTGCTCAGCGGCTTAGCGTTCGCGTTCGCTTGGTAACTCGGGGTGTCGAACCCGTAGTTCGTGATCGGGTAGACGAGGCTCTGGTGAATCGGCATCCGCCCGCCCCGCTCCTTGGCCATCAGGCAGACGACGGTGGCGAGGTTGCCGCCGGCGCTCTCGCCGACGACGGCCACCCTCGCGGGGTCGACGCCGAACGCCGCCGGGTTCGCGATCACGTGCTGGGTGGCGGCGTAGCAGTCCTCCGGGGCGGCCGGGAACTTGTTCTCCGGGGCCCGGCGGTAGTCGACGCTCACGACGACGGCCCCAACCATTTTGCACAGCGCCCGGCAGGACGGGTCGTACGTGTCTAGTGTGGCGACCACCCACCCGCCGCCGTGGAAGTAGACGACGGCGGGGAACGGCCCGTCGCCCGGCGGGGTGTAGACGCGGACCGGCACCCGGATGCCGCCGGGGCCCGGCACCGTGTCGCTCGTCACCCGCCCGACCGGCGGCATCGGCTGCGGGCCCGCCTCGCCATTGTCCTGCCGGACCTGGAGGACTGCGTCCGCGGCCGACGGCTGCCGGCGGGCGTCGGCCGCCGACAGCGCCTCCAGGGGCTTCGGGCCCAGCTTTGCCAAGGCGGCCAGCACCGTCCCCATCTGCGCGTCGGCCTTCGCCGTCGGTTCGGGCGGTGACGCCGGCATTTGGGCGGCCGCCCAGTCGGGGACCACCGCCAACGGTAGGGTGGCGGCCACGACTCGCAACAGCGTTCGAAGGGACATGAAGGCTCCGGTCGGATCGGGTGGAGACGTTGATAGCGGTGAGTCGTCTCGGGACGCGGCGGGATGGGTGCCGAAGCCAGGAGTCCGCCACAGGGTGGCGGGCCGGCCCATGAATCGGCTTGGCAAAGCGGGTGCAAGCGGTCGTCGGGGTCAGGAAAAGGAAGGGAAGCTCTCTCAGCCGGCCCGACACCGTTGATGAGCCCGTTGAGAGAAACGACCGAGCGGTCGGCTGGTGCGACAGCCCGGTCCCTTTTGGATGGGGCAGGACCTTCGTGTGGAGGAAAAGACTTCGCGTGTAGCCGCCGCCGCCGAACGTGGCTTAGCGGCGCTTCTTCCTTGTTTTAGAGCGGTTCCCGGTACCGCGTAGCGGGCGGCCGCAATTGTGGTGCGGGCTTCAGCCTGCACCCGCCAAACTTGCAGGCTGAAGCCCGCGCCACAATGCCGCTACATCCAAATGGGAACCGCTCTAGCAAGGTATGATCGTGGTCCCTCGGATCGGACCTAAGCTAGGAGTCGGTGGGAGCGAAGGCTGGGTGTCAATCTTTGGGAATACGCTCGAAACGGCCGACCCACTACATAGCCGCCGACGGAAATGACTTAGGAGCCACCATAGTCGGCGGACGGCCGTCGTGGCGAGTGCCGCGTCCGGACCTCGATGCTAAACGTCGTCGAACGGGTTTCGGCGCCACTCTCTTCCGACAAGGGCGAACTAAGCCGATCCGCGTGAGAGGTGGGGCGCAGGCCGAGCGGCTGGAATTTAGTTCAAGTGATACGGATCGTCGAGCGTCGAGCACGTACTCGGACCCATCAGGAATCGGTCCACGGCAATGCAAACTATGCCAAGCAGGGACTGATGGAAGCGGAGGGAGGCAATAGATTTGACGAGACGAGCCACGCGGACCTCCATTTCAACTCCTGACCCCGGAAGAATGAATAGCGGGGCGAGATGAAGGACGAATCCAGCGTAGATTAATCTTCTTTCACGGAAATAGGAGTAAAACGTTCTTCACGTCGGTGCCCCTCCGACCCGCCCCGTTGGCGTCCTTGTGGGTGGAACTTTCGACGTAGGTCGACGACCGTGCGGTTTGAGTTCGAGGCGCTCCGCCCATGAGGCGCGCAACACCAAAGAGCCTTCGCGACGCGACCGGTTGCGAAAACGCAGCCGGCGTCGGAGAAGCTGCCCCCGGAGAACGGTTCGTCGAAGACTCGCACGCCGTCCCTCGCGGGGCGTGGCGTCCTTGGGCACGCGTCCAGCGAGGGTTCCCGCGGCGGCCGCTAATTCGAGAACGTCCCGTCGACCACGCGGAAGAAGGCGTCCTTGCCGTCGCCGGCCGGGTGGGCGCAGCCGAGCGGGACACCGCGGCCGGCCGGGACGTCGACGGCGTACGGCGGCCCGTCCCCATTCGGAGTGTCGGACTTCACGACCGTGGCCCGGACGGCCCGCGCTTTGTCCGTGTTCGTCAGGTACGCGTCCCACACGCACCCGGGCTTGTCGCTCGACCGGAGCGTGCCGGTCAGGGCGTCGACGGCGGCCGGGGCGGTCCCGCGGGTCGACCGCTTCACCCGGACGTAGTCCCCCGTGCTGAACGAGCCGAAGTCCCGCTCGGGGTCGGTGTTCCGCGCGCACCCGGCCGAAGCCAGGGACGCCAGCAGCAGGGCGACGAGCAACGTTTTCATGAGGGCCTTGGGCGGGAGCGCCGGCCGGATCGGCCGGGGGAGGTTCAGAAGTGAGGGTAGTCGCGGTGGGCGGGCCGCACAACGCCCGACGATTCCCGATCCCCCGCCGTGGAAACCGGATGCCGCTGCGGCGGACCCGCGACGTCGCCTTGCTTCAGCCTCCCCGTCGCGACCCGTCGCCGCGGGGCCGGTCGGTCAGGCCGGGCCCGGGCGGCGGCCGGGCGCCGCGTCGGCCGCGACCAGCTCGGCCGGCTGGACCGGTTTGCTCAAGTGCGTCCGGAAGCCGGCCGCCAGGGCGCGGTCGTGGTCCTCCCGGCGGGCGAACGCCGTCACCGCTACCGCCGGGACCGGCGTGCCGCCGCCCCGTTCCCGCTCGACCTCCCGCACCTCGCGGAGCACCTCGTACCCGTCCCGCCCCGGCAGCCCGACGTCGCACACCAGCACGTCGTAGCCGCCGCGCCCGGCGGGCGGGTCCCGGAACGCGACCACCGCCCGGTCGGCGGACCCGACCGCCGTCACCGTCGCCCCGCACTGCTCCAACAGCCACTGGACCGCCGTCCGGTTGCCCGCCTCGTCCTCCACCAACAGCACGTTCAGCCCGGCCAACACCGGGGACGGGCTCCACGCCTCGTCCGCCCCGGCGCGCTTGGGGCGCCGGCCCTTACGGCCGGACTTGGCCCGCGCGTCCGCCAGCGGCAGTTCGACCCTGAACGTCGCCCCCCGGCCCTCGCCGGGACTGTCGGCCGCAATCGTCCCGCCGTGGAGTTCCACCAGCTGCCGGGTGATCGCCATCCCGAGCCCCAGCCCGCCGGCCGTCCGGGTCGTGCTCCCGTCCTGCTGGCGGAACCGCTCGAACACGTGCGGCAGGAACTCGGGGCTGATCCCCCGGCCGGTGTCCGACACCTCGACCCGAAGCCTGCCGTCCTCGCGCCGCAGGGCCACGCTCACCCGCCCGCCCGCGTCGGTGAACTTCACCGCGTTGTTCACGAGGTTCCACACGACCTGCCGGAAGCGGTCCGGGTCCAACCGGACGAGCCCGGCCCGCCGGTCCAGCGACGCCTCGACGGCCACGCCCTTGGCCTCGGCCATCGGCCGCACCGCCTCCAGCGACGCCTCGACGGCCGACGCCGGCTCGACGTCCCGGACGTGCAGCCGCAGGTTCCCGGACAGCATCTGGCTCGTGTCCAGCAGGTCCTCGATCAACTGCCGCTGGGCCTCGGCGCTCTGCTCGACCGTCGCCAGCGCCTCGGCGGCCTGCGGGCCGCTCACCGCCCCGGCCCGCAGCATCTTGGTCCAGATCAGGATGGCCGACAGCGGGGTCCGCAACTCGTGGCTGACGACGGCGAGGAACTCGTCCCGCATCACCGCCGCCCGCTCGGCCTCCCGCCGGGCGACCTGCTCCTGCGCCAGCAGCCGCTCCCGCTGCTCGGCCAGCCGCTTCGCCTCGGTCTGGTCCCGGCACACCTTGGCGAACCCGAGCAGGAGCCCGCCGGCGTCGCGCATCGCGCTCGTCACCCCGTTGGCCCAGAACCGGGTGCCGTCCTTCCGCACCTGCCACCGGTCGTCCGACGCCTGCCCCGCGGCGACCGCGGTCGCCAGTTCCATCTCGTGCTCGCCCTTGGCCGCGTCCTCGGGGGTGAAGAACGCGGCGAAGTGCCGGCCGACGATCTCGTCCGCGGCGTACCCGAACACCCGCTCGGCGCCCGGGTTCCACGAGGTGACCCGGCCGTCCGGGCCGAGCGTGTGGACGGCGTGGTCCCGGATGTTCTCGACCAGCAGCCGCAGCCGCTCCTCGCTGTCCCGCAGCGCGTCGGTCAGCCGCTTGCGGTCGGTCAGGTCGCGGCTGATCTTCGTGAACCCGAGCAGCCGCCCCTCGCCGTCCCGGATCGCCGCCAGCGTCTCGTTCACCCAGAACCGCTCGCCGCCCTTGCGGACCCGCCAGCCCTCCCGCTCGGCCCGCCCCCGCTCCGCCGCCTCGTCGATCTCCCGCTCGACGTCCCCGGCGGCCACCTGCTCGGGCGTGAAGAACATCGAGACGTGCCGGCCGACCGCCTCGTCCCGCGTGTACCCCTTGACCCGCTCGGCCCCCTCGAACCAGTCGGTGACGACGCCCGCCGGGTCCGTCAGGTAGATCGCGTGGTCGGTGATGTTCCGGAGGATCAGGCGGTGCCGGGCCTCGGCCTCCCGGAGCCGCTCCTCGGTCCGTCGCCCGCGCAGCAGTGCCCGGACCGTCGCCACCAGCACGACCGGGTCGACCGGGCGCACCAGGTAGGCGTCGGCGCCGCCGTCGAGCCCGTTCGCCGCGTCCTCGCTGGTGACGTACCGCGCCGACAGGTGCAGGACCGGGATGCGGGTCGCGGCCGGGTCGGCCTTGAGCCGGCGGCAGACCTCGAACCCGTCCATGTCGGGCAGCCGCACGTCGAGGATGATGAGGTCCGGCTTCTCGACCGCCGCTTTGCGGAGCGCGGCCGCGCCGTCCGCCGCCTCGGTCACGTCGAAGCCGGCCGCCCGGAGCACGCGGGTGACGGCGTAGCGGTTCGCCTCGTCGTCGTCCGCGTTCAGGACCACCGGCTTTCGCTCGGCCACGGCCACATCCTTTTCTCGATGGCGCGGTCCCCCTCGCCCCGTTCTGCTCGGGCCGGGACGTCTGGCCGTAGTGCCGGCAAGCGTCGTCCACACGTCGTCTGCGCGGGCGATGAGGGGGTGTTGGACCCGCAGGGACGCGAACCGAACGGGAACGCACGGCTCCGCGAAACCCGGCCTTTTCAGACATGACGAAGGAAGGTCCCGGCGGCTTCGAGGGGCCGCCGGTGACGCGGGACCGGCCGGACTGATCGGGCGGCGTGACGTGAAGGTGCACGCGGCGAGCGTACGCAGTCAAGCAGTGAGGGTGGCCCCGGGCGAGCGGCCTTGCCGCCGGCCGGGACGTCAACGTCAGTCAGCCGGCCCGGGGGCCGAAGTAGTGGCGGGCATCCTGTACAGGCTCGGGGTGCCGCCGGCGGCACCCCGCGGTGGGGCCGGACGCCGTCCGGGGCCCACGCCCAAGCTTGGGCGGTGGCGCGATGTACACCCCGCCGCACGCCCCACCGCCGTTACCCGGCCGCGATGGACTACCCCCACGATGAGGACGAACGGCCGGGCGAGCGGTGCGCGGCCAAGGCGGGGTTCGGCTCACCCGTTCGCCGGGGTTCCCGGCGGATGTACGGGCGGCCACCGCTTCAGGTGATCCTCGCCCTTGCCCGTGACCCAGATCGCCGAGCATTTGCCCGACGGGACACCGTTAGCGTCGGCCC
>JAQGHJ010000427.1 GCA_028288905.1 Phycisphaerales bacterium
AGCGTCCCCAACGCCCGGCCGGCCACGTCCCCCGGCCATTCGCCGATCGACAGGGCGTGTTGCAGCCGAACCTTGGCGTCGGGATCGTCCGTGAGCTTGAGGACGGCGGCCAGCAGTTCCTGCGACCCGGCTACCAGCGGCTCGGCGAGCCGGACGGCTTGCCGGCGAACGGCCGGGCTTGGGTCCGCCAGCCGCGGGAGCAGGACCGCGGGCGTGACGGCCCCGGCGCTTTCGAGGGCGCACAGGGCGTGCAGCCGGGTGAGCGGGTCCGGCGCGCCGTCGGCCAGCGTGGCGAGCGGGCTCACCGCGGCTGGGTCGTTCCGCCACGCGAGCATCGCCCGCACGAGGTCCCGCCGCGGGCCGGCTGGCGACGCCAGTTGTTGGACGAGTTCAGGCGTCGGCAACGCGTCCAGTCGCGGGAGGGGACGGGGCGGCGCGCCGTTTGGGCGGACGCGCCAGATCCGGCCCTTGTCCGCGCCGAGCCGAAAGTACGGGCGGTAGTCCGCCTGCCCGTCGGCCGGGAGCCAGTCCGGGTGCTCGATCATGAACCGGTACATGTCCGCCACCCACAGCCCGCCGTCCGGCCCGGTCGCGGCGTACACGGGTCGGAACCACTCGTCCGCGCTCGCCAGGAACTCTCCGTCCTGCTCGTCGGCCGCCCGGGCGGCGGCGTAGGTCGAGCCGGTCGGCGTCAGGACCAGGTGCTGGACAAGGTTGTGGACCGGCTCGCACACGAACAGGTCGACCGCTACGGCTGCCGGGGTCGGGGTCGCCGGGGTCGGGGTCGCCGGGGTCGGAGTCGCCGGGGACGTCGCCGCGGCAGTCGTGGTCCGGCCGGGCGGGAACAGCAGAGCGTCCCGGTACGGGGCGACGCCGCACGCGCTCGTGTACCGCCCGGCTTGGGCGAAGAACGCGGTGCCGTACCGCTTTTGCCCGGCGGTCAGCGGATAAACCTTTGGGTTGGCTCCTAGCCCCAGATCGGACGCGACCGGCGGGAGGGTCGCTTCCGGGTTCCGCCGCGCGTACCGCTCGGGCAGGACGTAGTGCCGGCCGGGGAAGCTGTTGTGGACGCCGAACCAGTCGCCGTCGTCCGCCATTCGCCTGCCGAACTGGCTCGGGCCGGCCTCGGCCTCGATGTCACCCGTGTCCGGGCGGACGCGGACGTCCTTGCCCGACACCGGCACCTCCTTGCCCGTCCGCACGGACCTAACCGTGCCCTTGCTCGCCAGCCCGTTCGCCAAGTAGACCCAGCCGTCGAGCCCGTAGGACGGGCTGTTCACCCGCAGCTGCGGGTTGCCCTCGGCGAAGCCGGTGTACAGCACCCGCCGCACGTCGGCCTTGCCGTCGCCGTCAGTGTCCTCGAGGTAGAGCAAGTCCGGGGCGGCGGTGACGAGCACGCCGTTTCGCCACGGCAGCACGCCGGTCGGGAAGTTCAGGTCCTCGGCGAACAGGACCGACTTGTCGTACCGGCCGTCGCCGTCGGTGTCCTGGAGGTAACGCACCCGGCCGCTCGGCTTCATCTTGCCGTCGGCCCCGTACGGGTAATCGTCCATCTCGACGACCCACAGCCGGCCGTCCGGGCCCCAGTCGAAGGCGACGGGGCTTTTCACCAACGGTTCCGCCGCGACGAGGTCGAGGGCGTACCCGGGTTTGACGCGGTGCCGGGCAGCCGACTCGGCGGGAGAGAGCGGCGCGGACACGCGAAGGCCACCAGTGGCGGGGCGGGTTGCGGGGGCGACGGGCTCCGTCGGTCCGGCGTCCGCCCCACGGGTTTGGACGGCGGTGAGAACGAAGGCGATGGCCAACGCGGTTCTGATCATGCCTCTCCCGGCGCTCCTCAACGGAACCCGCAGCAGACAGAGTGACTTGGGACTCGGTCTTACCACGAAGGCACGAAGGACACGAAGAAGCAAAAGGAGGGGGAACAGCAGTAGCCCGACCCGCCTTCTCCCTCTTCTTCGTGTCCTTCGTGTCCTTCGTGCCTTCGTGGTAAGACCGAGGGCAGAAATGGATAGCATTCTCACTACCAACAGCACACAACTCGGGATCGACGTCGGCGGCAGTTCGGTCAAAGCCGCCGGGATCGTGGACGGCCGCGTCACTTGGCGGGGTCAGAGCGGCCGTTATGCCGACCCGACGCCGGCGTCGCTCGCCCGAGCCGTCGCCGAGGCGATCGGGGAGCGGGCCCCGGACCCGGCGGCCGTCGGGCTGTGCGTCCCGGGCATCCTGACGCCGGACGGGTCGGCGATCGAGCTGTCCGTGAACCTGCCGAAGCTGAACGGCGTCCCCCTGGCCGGCGTGGTGGCCGACGCCTTGGGCCGGCCCACCCCCCGGCTGCGGGTGCTGAACGACTCGACGGCCTCTGCGTACGACCTGTACCTCGGCCGCGGGCTGGCCGGGCGGCTGTTCCTGATGGTGCTCGGGACCGGCGTCGGCGTGGCCGTGATGGACGCGGCCGGCCCGCTGCGGGTGGACGGCGACTCGCCCGGGCACTTCGGCCAGATGGACGTCAGCATCGAGGGCCACCCGGTCGTCGGCCCCGACGGCGGGGCGGGCAGCCTTGAAGGGTACGTCGGGGCCGCCGCCCTGGCCGCCGCGTACGGCACCGGCCCCGACGCGCTGGCGGGCGTCAAGCCGGCGGACCCGGCGTTCCGGGCGATCGTGCGGTCGATCCGCATCGCCCACGCCCTCTACCGGCCGCAACACGTTGTGCTGGCCGGCGGCGTCGGCATCCGGCTCGCCCACGCGGTCGACGAGATGAAGGCCGCGACCAACCGCCAACTGACCAAGATCGCGCGCCCGGGATGGACGCTCGGGCTCGGCGAGCACGACTTCCACGCCGCTGCCGGGGCGGCGCGGGCGGCGGGGCTGTAAACCGCGGCGGCCGACACGCTGGGCCCTATGCGGTTGCCGGCTCGGCTGCCACCGAACCGATTGTCGCCGGCACGATCACGTCGAACCCGTGTTCGGCGGCGTGCTCAACGGCCGGCGGGCGCCCCGCGACGCATACCGCGAATGCGACGGAAGTCCCGATTGGCATCCACCACGGCCACGCCAGCTTGAACGGGGCACCGAACAGTCGCGTCGTCCACGCCCCCAAGACCGAATCCTGCAGCAGCGTGATTGCGACCGCGCCGGCCACCAGGGCCAGTACGCAGCTCACCCCGTTGCCGCGGGGCGTGAACAGCGCGGTGAGGAACACGCCGAGCATGCCGGCGAACGCGAACGTCATCACGCCCAAGGCGAAGTCGAGCAGCGACTGGTTCTTCGCGTCGTACAACGCGGCCAGCGCGACGGCGAACAGCACCATCAGCAGGCCGATCACCAGCACCGCCACCTTCGGGGCGGTCGTCGCCTTGCTGACGTCGTCGCGGTAGCCGAGCCGGCGGCGGATGGGGAAGTACAGGTCGGCCACGGCGCTGGACGCCATCGCGTTGATCGCTGAGTCCATTGACCCCTGGGCGATCGCGAAGAACCCGGCAATCGCCAGCCCGGCGAACACGGGGTTCAGCTCCCGCAGCAGGAACATCGGGTAGGCCGCGTCGAGCTTGCCGGCCGGCGTGTAGCCAGGGTGGGCCGCCCCCATCAGGTCCGGGCGGCGGTAGAATACGTACAGCAGCACGCCAACCGTCATGAATAGCAGCACGACGGCGACCGTGATGAACTGCGACCCGATCACGGACAGTGCGCCCCGGGTCGCGCTCTTGCTGATCATGAACCGCTGCGCGAAGTCATGGTCGACGCCGTACGTCGCGAGCGTCAGCCACGTGTACCCGAGCAGGCACGCCCAGATCGTATACGGCTTGGACCAGGAGAAGGTGGTGTCGACGAAGTTCAGCTTACTGCCGGCCCCGACCCCGGTGCCAGGCTTTGAGACAACGTCCCAGATCTGGCCGGCCGTCAGCGGGATGCGGTGGGTGAGGATCCAGATCGTCAACAGGGCGGTGCCGATGACGAGCACGAGCTGGATCGCATCTGTCCAAATAACTGCCCGGATCCCGCCCTTAACGGTGTAGAAGATGCCGAGCACGCCGATCATCGCGATCGCCAGCACGAGGTTGCCGCGGTGCTCCTCGGGACTCGTGCCGAACAGCATGAGCGCCAGCGGGACGGCCGCCATGAACAGCCGGCTGCCGGACGCGAGCAGGCGGCCGACCAGGAACGTGCAACTGACGGCGACGACGCCGGTCTCGCCGAACCGCGGGCAGAGGTACCCGTAGATCGTGACCGTGCCGGCCCGGTACAGCTTGGGCACGAACAGCAGCCCGACCACGACGACGCCGACGAACGTGCCGAAGTAGATCGAGAGGTAGCTGATGTCCCCGAGGTACACCTGGTCCGGGACGCCCACGAACGTCGCCGCAGACAGGGTGGTGGCGACGATAGAAACGGCCAATGCCCACGTCGGCAGCGACCGCCCGCCGAGGAAATACTCGTGGGCATTCTGCTTGCCGCGGGAGACGGCCAGGCCGACGCCGAGCATCAGCAGAAAGTAGAGGCCGAGGATGGCCCAGCTGACGCCGGTGAACGCGGCGAGGGGGAGGGGGGCGGGGAAGGTCATGTCAGTGGGTCGTAAGCCGTCGTGGTGAGGGTGAACCCGGGCTCGCCTCGTGGTTGAGGACGGCCCGTCTTAGATGCCGTTCGAGGCGGCTCCGCAGAACCGAGTGAGAGGCAAGAATGCCTGTCCTCCGTACCGACTTGTCCCCCCGCCGGCGTCCGTCGCCGACCATCCAGTTCTCATTCACTTGTACATCAGGTACTGCTCCCGCGCCGCGCGGAAGGCCTTCAGCCCCGCGTCCCACGTCGCCGACACCTCGGCCGGTTCCTTCGCGGTCTTAATGGCGGCCATCGTCTGCTCGTTCTTCACCAGCGTGTTCACCTTGGCGATCTCGTACTGGTCGCCGAACAGGTTCTTGAGGTGCCACGCGAGGGCGACGCCGAGCTTCACCGGCTCGACCGCCTGACGGTCGGTGACGGCGATGTACACGCCGTTGCACTCCTTCTTCTCGAACTTGCTGCTGGCCGGCGTAAACTTCGTCGGCGTGAACCGCAGCCCCGGCAGCCGCTCGGCGTTCAGGGCGGCGGCGAGCCGGCGGCCGTCGATCCACGGGGCTCCGAGGAGCTCGAACGGCTGGTCCGTCCCCCGGCCGACGCTCACGTTCGAGAACTCGATCTGCCCGACGCCGAGGTACAACAGGGTGGCCGTCGGGTTCCGCAGGTTCGGGCTCGGGTTCACCCACGTCAGGTTCGTCTCGTCAAACCACATGTCCCGTCGCCAGCCCTTCATCGCCACGACGTCCAGGTCGCACCCGATCTTCCGCTCGGCGTTGTAGTACCGGGCGAGCTCGCCGATCGTCATGCCGTGGCTGATCGGGGTCCGGCCGTACGCGGTGAAGTTCAGGCTCTTCTCGTCGGCGATCGGGCCGTCGACGATCGTGCCGGTGACCGGGTTTGGGCGGTCGAGCACGACCATCTTCACCTTCGCCGCGGCGCACGATTCCATGCACCCGCCCATCGTCGCCGTGTAGGTGTAGTACCGGGCGCCGACGTCCTGCATGTCGAACACGAGCACGTCGACGCCGGCCATCATCTCCGGCGTCGGCTTGCGGACCGCGCCGTACAGGCTGAACACCTTCAAGCCGGTCGTCGGGTCGGTCGTGTCGGACACCTTCTCGTCGAGCACGCCGTACAGCCCGTGCTCGGGCGAGAAGATCTTGACGAGCTTCACGTCCTTGTTCGCCGCCAGCAGGTCGAGGATCCGCTTCCCGTCCGAGGTCAGGCCCGACTGGTTCGTCACCAGCGCGACCCGCTTGCCGAGCAGCGGCTTGAATCCGTCGGCAGCCAGCACGTCCAAACCGGTCAAGACCGGCGTCACAGCGCTAGTCGCGCTCGCGGCCGTCGTTGTCGTCGTGGGTCCGGTGGCGGGGGAGGTGGCGGGTTGGGAGGTCGCTTTCGGCCCCAGCAGCGCGTCGGCCGCGATCGTGCCGACCAGCCGGCGGAGCGGGGTGGCCTTGCCCTTGCCGTCCGGGTGGACGGCGTTCGTCAGCAGGATGACGTAGCAGTCATTGACGGGGTCGAGCCACAGGCTGGTGCCGGTGAACCCGGTGTGCCCGAAGGTGGTGCCGCGCTCGAACCGCTCGCCGCGGGGTGCGGAGTACCCGCTGTCGCAGTCGAACCCGAACGTCCGCAGGTTCCGGCTGCCGCGGGCCGACCCGCCGGCCGGGGCCACATCGGCGGGTACGGAGTCGATCGTGCAGTTGCCGAGCAGGCCTCGGGGCTGGGTCATCATCGCGACGGTGGCCGCCTTCAGCACCTGCTTGCCGTCGATCGTGCCGCCGTCCAGGATCATCCGGCAGAACCGGGACAGGTCGTCGGCCGTCGCGAATAGCCCGGCGTGCCCGGCGAACCCGCCGAGGGCGAACGCCCGCGGGTCGTGCACCTCGCCCCGCATCCAGTGCCCGTCCCGCTTTTCGGTCGGGGCGGCGTTGGCCGCCCGGTCGGCCGGCGGCAGGTAGCCGGCCGTCGCCATGCCGGCCGGGCCGAACACCTCCTCGGCCGCGAACGCGTTCAGCGGCTTGCCGCTCACCTTCTCGACCAGCTTACCGAGCACGATGAACCCGACGTCGGAGTACGCGAACTTCGTCCCCGGCGCCGACTGCGCCTTGAGGGCGCAGATCTTCTTCCACGCCTCGGCCGGGCCGTTGTCGTAGTCCTTGATCGAGTTGTCCGGGATCAGCCCGCCCTGGTGCAGCAGCAGATGGGCGACGGTGACGTTCTCCTTCCCGTTCGTGCCGAACTCGGGGAAGTACGTCGCGACCTTCTCATCCGGCTTGATCTTGCCCTGCTCGATCAGCTTCATGACCGACGTCGCGCAGCCGACCGGCTTCGACAGCGACGCCAGGTCGAACAGCGTGTCGGCCATCATCGGCTCGGCGGCGGGTTGGACGGCGCGGTTGCCGTACGCCTTGCGGTACAGCACCTGTCCGCCCGTCCGGTCGCCGCGCCCGACGAGCAGCACCGCACCCGGGATGTCGCCACGGGCGACGGTGTCCGTCACCGCCTTGTCGGTCGCGGCCATGCGGCCGGCGTCGAACGGCGGCGGGGCGGCCGCGGCGGCGGAGCGGACGCTGGAGCCGAGGCCCAGGGCCCAGCAGGCGACCGCAATCCAACACACCCGCGCCGCCCGAATCGGGCTTGAGTAGATCGTTATCACGGCTGCGGAGGCTACCAACGTCGGCGGCGGACGCAAGCGATTTATTGAGGGATCGCGGTCATTTGTGCGGCCTATGGGGTCGAGCGGGTGGGACGGGACCCAGAAGATAGTTGATGGGCCGGACCATCGCCCGCTGAGCACGAGCGCACGGGTGAGTTGAGGTTGCGATATCGCGCCGCAACGCCGCCTCTGTCGTCCGGAGCACAGCGAAGTATCTCGGGGCAGGAGCGCCGTCAGATGGCCACTCTCCGCCCCGAGATCCTTCGCTGCGCTCTGGATGACAGAGGTGACCTTTTGATGCGAGGGTGGGCCCTTGACCGTCTGGGCCGCGCGGTCCGCAATGCGGACCCTACAAACCCGAAAAAGCGAAACTCTGCCCCAAAGGAAGAGGCCCGCCCTGAGATAACGGGGCGGGCCTCCTGTTCTCGGGCCGTTCAGTGTTCGTCGTTCAGCGTTCCCGGCCAATCCCGGTCGCTCAGATCTTCCACGGCGCGCGGTACGTCCGCTTCAAGTGCTTGTCGAAGTCCGGGGCGTTGGTGAACTTCATGTTCGGGCCGTCCCACTCGAGCTTCTTGCCCTGGCCGAGGATGCCGATGTTCCCGAGCAGGATGAACTCGGTCAGCATGCCGGCGTAGTCGAAGTTCGCGAACGCCTTCGGGCCGCCCTTGATCGCCGCGATCCACTCGAGCTTCTGGGCCTCGTCATCCCCCTTGCCGTTGCGGGCGAGGGTCTGCGGCGGGGCCTTGTAGTCGGCGAACTTCTCGGCCGGCAGCAGGTACCACTCGCCGCCGTAGTCGTGCGGGCTGTACAGCATGCCCTTGCTGCCGACGATGATGCACCCGCTGTTGTTCAGCGTCGGCATCTTGTCGGCGTTCTTGTCGGCCTTCTTCGGCGGGTTTTTCTTGGCCTGCTCGGCCTTCACGATCGCGTACTCGCTGAGGATCTTGCTCGTCAGTTCCTCCGGCGGGTGGACGAGCTTGCCGTCCTTCTTGCCCTCGTACCAGTTCACGGTCACCGGCGGCATCTGCCCGCGGGCCGGGAACTCGAACGTCGCCCGGCCCCATGCCGGGTACGTCTCAGTGTTCAGCTCCTCGCTGCTGCCGACGACGCTCGTCGGGTGCCCGAGCTTCAAAGCCATGAACGGCAGGTTCGCCGTGTGGCAGCCCATGTCGCCGAGCGCGCCGGTGCCGTAGTCCCACCAGCCGCGCCAGTTGAACGGGTGGTAGAACTTCTCGCCGTACGGCCGCTCCGGGGCCGACCCGAGCCACAGGTCCCACTTGAGCGTCTCGGGCACCTTCGCCTCGGGCGGGCGGGCCTTGATGACGGGGGACTGCGGCCACACCGGGCGGTTCGTCCAGATGTGCACCTCGGTCACGTCCCCGAGCACGCCGGCCTGGATCATCTCCACGCCCTCGCGGAGCTTGGGGCTGGCCGTCCCCTGGTTGCCCATCTGGGTCGCGATCTTCGCGTCGGCCGCCGCCAGCCGCAGCTGCCGGGCCTCCCAGATGTCGTGAGTCATCGGCTTCTGCGTGTACACGTGCTTGCCGAGCTTGATCGCCATCATCGTGGCGATCGCGTGGGTGTGGTCCGGGGTCGAGATCGTGACCGCGTCGAACTCCTTGCCCATCTTGTCGAACATCTCGCGGAAGTCGGTGAACGACTTCGCCTTGGCGTACTTCTCGTTCTTCTTGGCGAGCCGGGCGGTATCGACGTCGCAGATCGCGACGAGGTTGCCGTTCTTGCCGACGTGCTCGGAGTCGCTGTCCCCCTTGCCGCCGATGCCGATCGACGCGAAGTTGACCTTCTCGTTCGGGCTCTTGCTCTTGATCTCGTCGGCCCACGTCTGGCGGCCGAGCACCCAGTACCCGGTGGCGGCCGCGGCGGCCGTGCCCTTCAGGAAATTACGGCGGTTGGTCTTCAAGGTCATGGAACGCTGCTCCTCTGCGAGAAAG
>JAQGHJ010000438.1 GCA_028288905.1 Phycisphaerales bacterium
CGGCCGCCCCGCCGGCCGGTTGGGCGGTGGACGGCGACGTCCTCCGCGGGCAGCGGACGGCGGTGTTCGCGTTCGACCGCCCGATCGACGTCCCGGCCGGCGCGCGGCTGACCGTCCGGCTCGCCCAGGGCGGGAACGGGCCGCAGCAGCTCATCGGCCGGGCCCGCGTGTCCTTTACCGACGCGGCCGACCCTAAGCTCGACCCGCTCGACGCGATCCCGGACGCCGTGCGGTCCGCGTTGGCCGTCGACCCCGCCGCCCGCACGGCCCGGCAGGCGGTCGACGTGGCCGAGCACTTCCGGTCGGCCGACCCGGGGCGGGCGTCGCAATGGCACGAGCTCGTCGCCGCCCGGCGACAAGCCGCCGACCTCGCCGCCGCCGGCACGCCGGTCATGGTCATGCAGGAGATGGCCAAGCCGCGGGACACGTACCTGCTGAAGCGCGGGCAGTACGACCAGCCGGACAAGTCGCAAAAGCTGACGCCCGGGCTGCCGGCCGCCCTGTTCCCACCCGGCAAGCCGCAGCCGCGGAACCGGCTGGAGCTCGCCCGGTGGATCGTGTCCCCGGAGAACCCGCTGACCGCCCGGGCGACCGTGAACCGGTTCTGGCAGCACCTGTTCGGGACCGGCCTCGTCAAGACGAGCGAGGACTTCGGCCTACAGGGCGACCCGCCTTCGCATCCCGAGTTGCTCGACTGGCTCGCGACCGAGTTCGTCCGGAGCGGGTGGGACGCGAAGGCGCTGAACAAGCTGCTCGTCACGTCGGCCGCCTACCGCCAGAGCTCCCGCGTCACGCCGGCGCTGCTGGAGCGGGACCCGGACAACCGGCTGCTGGCCCGCGGCCCGCGGCAGCGGCTCGACGCGCTGGCCGTCCGGGACAACGCCCTGGCGGCGGCCGGGCTGCTCGTGCCGACGGTCGGCGGCCCGCCGGTCAAGCCGTACCAGCCGCCGGGGCTGTGGGAGGAGATGGCGTTCAGCGACAAGACGTCGATCGACCGGTACGTGCAGGGGACGGGCGACGACCTGTACCGGCGGACGCTGTACACGTTCTGGAAGCGGACCGTCCCGCCGCCGGCCCTGGCGATCTTCGACGCCGGCGGCCGCGAGACGTGCACGCTCCGCACCGGCCGGACGAACACGCCGCTGCAGGCGCTGAACCTGCTCAACGACGTGACGTACGTCGAGTCGGCGCGGGCAATGGCCGCGCGGGCGATGCGCGAGGGCGGGGAGACCGCGGGCGAGCGGCTGGCGTACGCGTTCCGGCTGGCCACCGCCCGGATGCCGGACGCGGCCGAGGCGAAGATGCTGGCCGCCGCGCTCGACCGGTACCTGGCGACGTACCGCGCCGACGCCGAGGCCGCGAAGAAGCTGGTGACGGCCGGCGAGTCGAAGCCGGCCGCCGACCTCGACCCGGCCGAGCAGGCGGCGTACGCCGCGGTGTGCAACGTGATCCTGAACCTGGACGAGGCGGTGACGAAGGGGTGAGGCGGCGGCGGCGGCGCGGCGAGCGGTTTCGGAGAAACGGCACCGCCGGAGGACAGGCGTTCTCGCCTGTCCGCCGATACGCCTACTCATCGGCCATCCCGCCGGGCGATCCGAGACGACCGACACCGGAACGAGCGAGCCATGCACCCCGCCGACGCACACGACCTGTGGATGACCCGCCGCGCCCTGCTCGGCCGCTCCGCCGGCGGGATCGGGTCGGCCGCCCTCGCGTCCCTGCTCGCCCCGGCCGCGTTCGGCGACCCGGCCGCTTCCGGCGGTCCGACGCCGCCGCCGGACGTCGTGGCCGCCCCGACCGCCCCGCCACCGTCGCCGCAGGCCAACGGCCTGCCCGGCCTCCCGCACTTCGCCGCCAAGGCCAAGCGGGTCATCTACCTGTTCCAGTCCGGCGGGCCGTCGCAGATGGACCTGTTCGACCCGAAGCCGGGGCTGGCGAAGTTCTTCGACAAGGACCTGCCCGACTCCGTCCGCCGCGGCCAGCGGATCACCGGCATGACCAGCGGCCAGGCCCGGCTGCCGGTCGCCCCGTCCGTCTTCAAGTTCGACCGCCACGGCAAGGGCGGGACGTGGCTCAGCGAGCTGCTGCCGCACACGGCCGGCGTGGCCGACGACCTGTGCGTCGTCCGGTCGCTGCACACGGAGCAGATCAATCACGACCCGGCCGTCACGTTCTGCCAGACCGGGTTCCAGCTCGCCGGCCGGCCGAGCATCGGGTCGTGGGTGAGCTACGGCCTCGGCAGCGAGAACGAGAACCTGCCGGCGTTCGTCGTGATGATCTCGCAGGGGACGGGGAACAAGAACGACCAGCCGCTGGCCGACCGGCAGTGGGGCAGCGGGTTCGTCCCGAGCCGGCACCAGGGGGTGAAGCTCCGCGGGCAGGGCGACCCGGTGCTGTACCTGAGCAACCCGCCGGGCGTGAGCCCGGCCGTCCGACGGCAGACGCTCGACGACCTGGCCGCCCTGAACCGCCACCGGCTCGACGCCGTCGGCGACCCGGAGATCGCGACCCGGGTCAGCCAGTACGAGCTGGCGTTCAAGATGCAGACGTCGGTCCCGGACCTGGCCGACACGAGCAACGAGCCGCGGCACGTGCTCGACTCCTACGGCCCCGAAGTGCACAAGCGAGGTTCGTTCGCGGCCAACTGCCTGCTCGCCCGCCGGCTCGTCGAGCGGGGGGTGCGGTTCGTGCAGCTGTTCCACCGCGGGTGGGACCAGCACGGCAGCCTGCCCGGGCAGATCCGAAACCAGTGCCGGGACACGGACCAGCCGTCGGCCGCCCTGGTCGCCGACCTCAAGGCCCGCGGGCTGCTGGACGACACGCTGGTCGTGTGGGGCGGGGAGTTCGGCCGGACGACGTACAGCCAGGGCGCGCTGACGGCCACCAACTACGGCCGGGACCACCACCCGCGGTGCTTCAGCGCCTGGATGGCCGGCGGCGGCGTGCGGGGCGGGATGACGCACGGCGAGACGGACGACTTCAGCTACAACGTCGTCCGCGACCCGGTCGACGTCCACGACCTGCACGCGACGATCCTGCACCTGCTCGGCGTCGACCACACCCGGCTGACGTACAAGTTCCAGGGCCGGCACTTCCGGCTGACGGACGTGCACGGGAAGGTCGTGACGCCGATCGTGGCGTGAGGCGGGCGGGCAAGCGGCCGTGGACCGAAACAGCCGGCAGCGGGCGCGAGCCCTAGTTGAACGATAGCGGAAGCAACCGAGCCCTGAAGGGGTGCCTCAAGACACCGGCCACGACGGCACGCCCGGCCCTTGAGTCGCCCCTTGAGGGCTCCACTTACCTCACCCGATC
>JAQGHJ010000522.1 GCA_028288905.1 Phycisphaerales bacterium
GGGCCTTGGCGGCGAGCAGCGCGTCGAGGGCCGACAGCCGGTCGGCCGCGGGGGCCGACCGGTCGAGGATGACCTTCGTCGAGTCGGCCAGGGCGGCCTTGGACCCGAACACGACGCCCAGCGTCTGCACGAGCCGGGCGACGTCCGCGTCGGCCGACTTGGCGAGGGAGGTGGTGACGTCGTCCCACGCGGCCGGGGCCGGCACGCCGCGCCGGCCCTTTAGCCCCGCCGCCATGCCGCGGAGGATGTCTGCCCGGGCCGCGTCGGCCGACGTCTTGCCGAGCAGGGCGGTCACCCCGTCCAGTTCTTTCGGCCCGCCGATCATCGCCTGCCGGCGGGCGGCGAACGTCAGGAGGTTTGGGATCTTCGTGCCGGCCGCGAGTGATAGGGCGCGGTCCGGGTCCGCTGACATGACGGATTCGAGGCCGTACCAATACATCATCGGGAGGTTGTGGTCCGTCGCATCTTCGGCGTGGGAAAGTAGCCCAGCGAGAACTTCCCATCGCTTTTCGACCGGCGTCTGAGGAAGGCCCGATGCATAGGCAAGCCGGACGACCGGTGATCCGGCATTTTTCGCTCCGAACGCGAGCATGTCGTAAAGCGGCGAGTCGCTCGGGCGGTCGGGTTTGAACGTGTTTTGGATGTAAACGCTCTGGATGTACGGCGACGAAACGTCTCCAACAGTATCAAGTCCACCGGCTTTCCCGTCAGTGGCGGTTGGGACGACGCCCGCCCACACAAGTCGAAGCCGGAATCGTTCGTCACCGTTCGACTCGCGCCATAGGCGCTCGCCCACTGCATCAGCTCTCAAAATCCCAGCGAGTCGCGGAAGGCTGTCGGCCGGGCCTTCCCGTTCGCGCAGCACTCGACGAGCCGTTCTAGCCTGCCACCCATTAGGGTGCTTCTGCATTTCCAGGTGTTGAGCGTCGCTCAGCTTCTCCAGGTCCGCCTTCACCGGCTTCGGCTCGCCGTAGCTGACCTTGAAGATCCGCCCGGTCGTGCGGTCGTGGTCCTTCGGGTTGGTCGTGTGGCACTGCTGGAGGTCGTACCAGTCGATCATGTAGACCGACCCGTCCGGACCGACCTTCATGTTGATGATCTGGCTGCCCCGGTCGTTGGCGAGCAGAAAGTCCTTGCCGTGGTGTACCACGTACCCGCTACCGGACGGCTCCGGCACGTCCATGTTGATCCGGGCCCCGTGGATGTTGTTCATGAACAGCTTGCCGCGGTACTCGGCCGGCCAGTTGTCCCCGTCGTAGATCATCAGCCCGGAGTGCGCGTGCCCGCCGCCGGCGGCGTCGCTGCGGCCGTTGCCGGCGTGCGGGGTCGCCCCCTGGTAGTGCACGTGGTCGGCGCTCTGCTTGATGTCGTTGAACGTGTACGGATTGTCGTGCTGCCCGGCCTGCCGCTGGTACCGGGCGTTCTGGATCACGTGCCATAGGTGCGGGATCACGCACGCGGCCGCGAAGAACTGGCCCTTGTCGTCGTAGTCGAGGCCCCACGGGTTGCTCGTCCCCTCGGCGAACCGCTCGAACACCTTCCTCGTCGGGTGGAACCGCCACACGCCGGCGTTGAGGTGCACCCGCTGGTCCTTCGGCGTGCCCGGCTTGCCGACGAAGCTGTTCGTGAACACGCCGTGGCACCCGTACAGCCAGCCGTCCGGGCCCCAAACGAAGCTGTTGAGCGTTTCGTGCGTGTCCTGGTAGCCGAACCCGTCGAGCAGCACCTGCGGCTCGCCGGCGGCCTTCGTCTCGCCGCTGGCGTCGTCCTTGGCCGGGATGAACATTAGGTACGGGGCGGCCCCGACGTACACGCCGCCGAACCCGACCTCCAGCCCGCTGACGAGGTTCAGGTGCTCGGCGAACACCGTCCGCTTGTCGGCCACGCCGTCGCCGTCCGTGTCCTCGAATATCAGGATGCTGTCCCGGCCTTGGCCCTCGGGCGCGCGGATCGGGTACGTGAACGATTGGGCGACCCACAGCCGGCCCCGGGCGTCGATCGCGAACGCGATAGGGTTGACGATCTGCGGCTCGGCCGCGAACACCTGGGACTTAAACCCCCGCGGCAGCGTCATCGCCTTGGCCGCGTCCTGCGGGCTGAGCCCGGCGAATTGGATCGTGTCGGCCGGGGCCGGCGGGGCGGCCGGGACGATCGCGTCCGGAATGGTCGGCTTGGCCGCGTGGAACCGGAAGTCGTCGAAGTTGACGTGGCCCCACGGCCCCTTCCGCCCGTCGACGAGCCGGACGCGGATCAACTGCCCGAACTGCTTTTCCAGGTCGACCACCACCGGCCGGAGCATCTCGGCCTCGGTGCCGCGGGCGGTGAAGAACACCTTGCCGTCGGCGGCCGTCAGCAGCTCCACCCGCGTATCGGGCCACGTCCCGCCGGCGACCAGGAAGCTCGCCCACTGGGCCGTGACCTTGAACGGGTCGCTCGTGAGCGTGCCGGTCGCGTCGTCGCCGGCCTTCTCGTACCCGCCGACCCAGAACCGGCCCTGGTGGGCGGACCGCTGCCCCGGCCGGCGCGGGGCGACCGTGTCGCCCTCGACCGGCTGCCCGGCGAACGCGTCCCCCTCGGCCGTCCACCCGGCGAGCGTGCCGGTCTCGAAGTCGAGGTTGAGCGGCTTGCCGTCGGCGGCGACCGGCAGGGTGCCGCCAGCCCGGTCGGCGGGTTCGGCCGCGGGTACCAACGCCGGCTGAACCCATCCGGCCGTCAACGCGAGGACCAGCCCGAGGCGGCACCGAAAAGTCATGTCAGATGTCCGTGCTGAAGGGTTGGGCGGCAGACGCAGCGATTGTACTGGTCCGTGGGCCGCTCCGCTCACACCGTAGCAACCCCAGCTTCGCTTGTTGAAGGGTGGGTCGTATACCACCTTCAAAACGTTACATTCAAGTCAAAGGTTGCGTATCGGGTGTAGCGTTCGGCCGCTCGCAGTGCGTGAAGCCGCACGATTCCGTAGCCGGGCCGCTAAGAGATTACGTTTGGCACCTGCTGTTTAGCGTGTTAGAAAAATACAGGGCGAGCAGATCGCAACGAGGTGGTAAGGCGGCGAGTACCTGTTGTTCTGCGCTCGCCGCGCGGGGCTGATCAGCATTGGCGGTGGCGGCCATTGATGCCGGCGCGTGACCCACGGTCCGCGGGTCGGCCGATCGTGCCCCTCTCGGCTGTCGTGGCAAGCGTGCCTCACATCAGGCGGTGGAAGCGTGGCGCGTCGGGCGAACGAGCCCGTTGGCGGTCGCGTCGGTCGGGAGCCAGGCGGAGGGTAAGTATGAAGTCGAAGGAACAAGTCGCCGCGGTCGGTTCCTGGGGCTCGCAGCACCGCGCCGGTCTCGGCGGCCGCCGGGACACGCGTCTGGCGGCGGCCGTTATCGGGGCAGCCTTCGCGTTGGTCCCCGGGTCCGGGGCCGTTGCCGACACCCTCTACTGGGATGGGACCGGCACCGCTTGGGAGGTGGCGGCCAACTGGTCGACTGTCCAGACGGCGGCCGCGCCGGACCCGGCTGCCCCACCGGGGTCGATGGACCTGACGACATTCGTGGCAAGCACCGCCCTCGCCGCCCAAACGGTCAACCTCAACGCCGACCAGGCTGCCCTCGGGCTCGTGGCGAACGCGTCGAACACGTTCACCACGACGCTCGTCGGCGGCGGCACCGCCCGCACCCTCAGCCTCGGGACGAGCGGCATCAGCCAAGTCGGCGGCGGGTTCGTCGTCGGGTCGACGACGGCGGGGCAGGAGGTGTCGATCAGCCTGCAGGGCGCGCAGACGTGGACGGGCTCCACCGCGGCCGCGTCGCCGGCGGGCCTGCAGATTCTGAACGGCGTCAGCATCGGTGCCGGCGGGAACCAGACGCTGACGCTGGGCGGCACGAACGCGCTGTCGGCGGTCGGCGGCGCGGTCGCCGACGGGTCGGCGGTCCTCAGCCTCGCCAAGACGGGCACCGGCACTTGGACGCTGTCCGGCCCCAACAGTTACACCGGCGCGACGAACGTCGGGGCCGGCGGGGCGCTGAACGTGCAGAGCAACACCGCGCTCGGCACCGCGGCCGCCGGCACGACGGTCGCCAGCACCGGCGCGGTCCAACTACAGGGCGGGGTCACCGTGACCGGGGAGGCGCTGTCGCTCGTCGGCGACGGGACGAACGGCACGACGGCCCCAGGGGCTCTCCGGAACATCAGCGGCAACAACATCTGGACTGGCAACCTGGCGGTCGGCACCGGCGCGACGACCCGCCTGAACTCGGAGGCCGGCCTGCTGACCGTCAGCGGGAACGTCGCCCTCAGCCCGACGACGACCGATCAGTTCGTCCTTCAGGGCAACGGGAACGGGCTGATCAGCGGCGTGATCAGCGGCGCCAGCCGGGTGACCCGGAGCACCACCGGCACCGGCACCTGGACCCTGTCCGGGGCGAACACGTTCACCGGCACCGTGCAGGTGACGGGCGGGTTCCTCAGCGTGGGGTCGCTGAACAAGATCGTCGGCGGGTCGGCCAGCAGCAACCTCGGGGCGCCCGCGACGGCTGCCGCCGGCGTCATCAGCCTCGGCGGCACGGGGTCGAGCGGGACGCTCGTCTACACCGGGACCGGCGAGACGACGGACCGCACCGTCAACCTCGCCGGCACGACCGGCGGCGGCACGATCGACCAGTCCGGTACCGGCCTGCTCAAGTTCACGACCAACCTAACGGCCGGGGCGGGGACGACGGGGGACCAGCGGAAGACGCTGACGCTGCAGGGCTCGGCGGCCGGCACCGGCGAGTTCGCCGGGATCATCGCCGACAGCCCCGCCGGCGCGGCCGGGCAGCTCGCCACCGCCGTGACCAAGAGCGGGACCGGGGCGTGGACGCTGTCGGCCGCCAACACGTACACCGGGACGACGACGTTGACCGCCGGCCGCCTGCTCGTGGCGAACGCCGCGTCGCTCGGCGGGACGACGGCCGGCACGGTCGTCAACAGCGGGGCTCAGGTGGAGCTGGCGAACGGGCTGACCGTCGCCGGCGAGACGATCTCGCTGAACGGCCCCGGCACAGGGACGGGCACCGGGGCGAACCGCGGTGCCCTGCAGGCCGCGGCCGGGGCGACCGCCACCTGGGCCGGGCCGGTCACGGTCGCCAGCAACACGGGCCGGGTCGGGGCCCAGGCGAACGGCACGTTGACGATCAGCGGGGCGATCGGGGACGCCTCGGCCAACCGGGGGCTGCTCGTCAGCGCCGAGGGCGGGACCGGCGTGGTCGTGCTGTCGGGGGCGAACACGTACGGCGGTACCACCGGCATCATCCGCGGCACGTTGCGGCTGGGGGCGGCCGGGTCCGTGCCGGCGGCCACGGTGCTCGACGTGCACAGCGCACTCGGCGTGACAGACCCGGCGGCGTTCGACC
>JAQGHJ010000469.1 GCA_028288905.1 Phycisphaerales bacterium
TCGCCGAGGCCGACCGGCTGGTGGCCGCCGCCGTCCCCGCGGGCGACGCCGGGGCGGCCGTCTACTACGTCCACGGGCTCGGGCTCGGTTACCACGTCGAGTCGCTGGCCGAGCGGGCCGGGGCCGACGCCCCGATCTTCGTCTTCGAGCCCGACCTGCGGCTACTCCGGACCGCGTTCGAGCTGCGCGACCTCGGCCGGCTGATCGAGGGCCGGCGGCTGACGTTCGTCACCGCCCTCGACAAGGTCGCGCTGACCGACCGGCTCAACCCGCACCTGGCCGCGTTCGCGTCCGGCACGGTCAGCGTCGACCACGGCCCGAGCCTGCAGGCGGCGGCCGAGTTCCACGCCGCCCAGAAGCGGACGCTCGACGAGTTCGCCAGCTACGCCCGCACCACGATCAACACGTTCCTGCTGAACAGCGCCGCCACGGCCGAAAACATCGCCCGGAACGTCGGGTGGTACGCGGCCAGCCCGAGCCTGTCCCGACTGAAGGACCGATTCAAGGGGAAGCCGGCCGTCATCGTGTCGGCCGGGCCGAGCCTGCGGAAGAACCAGCACCTGATCCCGTCCGTCGCCGGCAAGGCCGTGCTGATCGCGGTCCAGACGACGCTCCAGCCGCTCGTGCGGATGGGGGTCGAGCCGGACTTCGTCACCTCGCTCGACTACCACGACATCTGCACCCGGTTCTTCGAGAACCTGCCGACCGACCGGAAACTCAAGACCGAGCTGGTCGCCGAGCCGAAGGCGACGAGCAAGATCTTTCCGATGCTGGACGGGAACGTGTCGCTGCTCGGGAGCGACTACGCCGAGTCGCTGCTGCGGGAACTGGGGCTGAACAAGGCCAAGCTGCCGGCCGGGGCGACGGTCGCGCACCTGGCGTTCTACCTGGCCGAGCACCTCGGGTGCGACCCGGTCATCTTCCTGGGCCAGGACCTGGGGTTCGGCGACGGGCTGTGCTACGCGCCGGGCACGAGCTACGAGGACGTGTGGCGGCCGGAGACCGGGCGGTTCTGCTCCGTCGAGATGAAGCAGTGGGACCAGATCGTCCGCGAGCGGTTCATCCTGCGGCAGATCCCGGACCACGCGGGCCGGCCGATGTACACCGAGGAGCGGCTGTTCAGCTACCTGCAGCAGTTCGAGCGGGACTTCGAGCGGACCGACCGGACCGTGATCGACGCGACCGAGGGCGGGGCGGCCAAGCGGGGCGCGACGGTGATGACGTTCGCCGACGCGGTCGCCCGGTACTGCCGGGAGCCGTTCGCCGTCGACCTGTCCGACCACCCCGGCCCGCGGTTCGACCGGTCGGCCGCGTGCGTCGCGAGCCTGGAGCGGCGGCGGGCCGAGGCGGCGACGATCGAGGCCGTGAGCGACGACACGCTGCCGCTGCTGGCCGAGGTCCGGGACCACGCGGCCGACCAGCCGCGGGTGAACCGGGCGATCGCCAAGCTCGACGCCCTGCGGGCGCGGATGAACGAGGTCGGGCGGACGTACGACCTCGTCACCGAGCTGACGCAGAAGTCGCAGCTCGACCGGTTCGCGACCGACCGCCGGATCAAGACCGCCACCCTCGACCCGACCGAACGGCAGCGGCGGCAGGTCGAGCGGGACGTGGCGAACGTCACGAGCATGCGGGACGCCGCCCGGCGGTTCCAAGAACTGATGACCGAGGTGATCGAACGGGTCGGGGCGACGCAGGGGGATTCGGGCGCACCCGCGGTCGGACGCGGACTGGACGCCGCGAGCGCCGACCGGGCCTCTCCCTCTCCCCCCGGGAGAGGGCGGGGGTGAGGGTGGAGGTGAGGACGGGGCGGCGCTCTCGCCGCCTTTTCCCGCGAGATCAAGAAGGTCGTTCCGCCAACCGGTCCCCCTCCCACGTCGGGGCAGAGCGGGCGCGAGCCCGCGGCCGCCCCGGGTGCTGGTGTCTCGATCGTCCCGCGAAGAGGGCAAGCGGCCACGCCGGCCCCTTCGCAGTTCACCCTCACCCCCGCCCTCTCCCGAAGGGAGAGGGGGGAGCCCGGCCGGGGCTCGTGGCGTCCCCGAACATTAATTGTCGCTTCGTTCTCGTGCCGCCGACCGATGCCCACCGACGCTCCCATCCCCACCCTCCTGTCCCTGCTCCACGAGCCGGCGGTCGACCACAGCGGAGCCCGCCGGTTCCGCGGCGAGCCGGTGCTGGCGTGGACGCTCCGGCGGCTGCGGGCGGCGGGGGACGCGGTGGGCGTCGTCGCGATCCTGTGCTGGGACGACCAGCTCGCCGCCGTCGACCCGGTGGCCACGGCCGGCGGGGCAAGCGTTGTCTCCCAATGCCTGCGGGCACCCGTCCCCGCGCTCGACGCCGTCGCGGCGGCCCGGCGGTGGGCGGACGGGTGGCGGGGCGGGTTGCTCGGGACCTCCGCGTTCGACGCCGGCTATCACGGCCCGGCCGTCCGGGAGGCGGCAGACCGGTTCGGGGCGGCGGCCGTGCTGCTCGTCGACCCGGCGGCCGGGCTGGTCGACCCGTCCCTCATCGCGGCCGTCGTCGGGCGGTGGCGGGAGCAGCCGGACCTCGACTTCGCCTTCACGCCCGCCGCCGCCGGCCTCGGGTGCATGCTGCTGGCCCGCCCGCTGGTCGACCGGCTGGCCGCCGCCGGGACGCATCCGGGTCGGGTGCTGCATTACTTCCCCGACCAGCTGAGCCGGGAGCCGATCGCCGGCGACGCCTGCGCCCCGACCCCGGCCGCCGCCGCCCGGTCGACCTACCGGTAT
>JAQGHJ010000528.1 GCA_028288905.1 Phycisphaerales bacterium
CTGAAAACCCTCGCCAACGTCCGCAAGACGACCGTGACGGTTTGCTCCGGCGGCATCCTCGGGCTAGGTGAATCGGCCGCCGACCGGGTCAGCATGCTCCACACGCTGGCCACGATGGACCCGCACCCCGAGAGCTTCCCGGTGAACGTGCTGTCGAAGGTGCCGGGCACCCCGTTCGCCGACAACCCGGACGTGAGCGTGTGGGACACGGTTCGCATGATCGCCACGGCCCGCGTGGTGCTGCCGAAGGCGACGGTCCGGCTGTCGGCCGGGCGGGCGAAGATGAGCGAGGCCGAGCAGGCGATGTGCTACATGGCCGGGGCGAACTCGATCTTTTCGAGCGAGACGAAGGTGATGCTGACCAAGGCCGTCCCGTCGCCGGCGTACGACGAGGACAAGGCCCTGCTGGCCACCCTCGGGCTGACGATGCGGCCGCCGTTCAAGGACCCGAAGCCGGGGGCGGTCCCGGTCAGCACGACCGGAGTCGAAGCCGCGGGCAAGGCGTGTTCGGCGGCAGGGGGATGCGGTAGCGATGTGCGGCGGGGCGACGACGCTTGCCTCGATGGGGTGCTACCCGTGGGTGCCTCGCCGGTGCCGGCCGCCGTGTGCGCGGCCGGATGACCGCCCTAAACGTGGCGGGCAGGGGCCTACCCGGAAGTGTGGGGTTCGGTAGCCTGGAACACCCGGTGCCGGAACGCCACCCTTCCGGGTGGGGCTACTCCGGACTTCCTACACCCTTTCTCGCGACGCTAGAAGGTGCCTAGGCGGGGCTACTCCGAATCCACTACGCGTTTTTGAGCGTTGCGTTGGGAACCGCCGAGCCGACTGATGGGCGACAGCTGGGCGACAGCGGTCGCCGCCGTCGATGCCCTACAGGGGTCGCGACCTCCCGCATTCCGGGCAGCGTTGCGGCGTCGCCCTCAGGTCGTACCCGCAGCCCTCGCAGAGGCCGCGGGCCCGCAGTTCCGCCAGAAGCGTCGGCCGAACCCGTGCTGCCAGCACCAGGTAGTCGATCCACCGAATCGCCATCAGCAGCACGAACGAAGTGGCGGAGCGAGGTCCGTTGTGGCCGTCCCCCAGGCTGGTGCCCGTCAGGTGCGGCGTGAGCGTGAGTGCCGTCGCCCCGGCTACGATCATCCAGAGGCGTCGAATGGGATGGCCCTTATCCGCCGCCCTTACGAGGGATAGCACGAGGTCGTTCCGCTCGGCCGGCGGGAGGCACGGGAGACTCGGGAGTACGGGCCGCGTCATGAGCAGGGCCATGTCGGGCAGGGCGGCCATCGTCGCCCCAGCATACCGGGAAGGAAACGGGCCGGCTTGTTGAGCGACCGCATCGTCATCCGCGGCACCGGCCTCGTCACGCCGCTGGGCGTGGGCGTCGACCCGACGTGGCGGGCCCTTCTGGCCGGCCGGTTCATCACCGATCACGCCCGGTGCCCGCTTCCGGCCGAACCGCCGGCCGAGACGGCCGCGGCCCGCGACGAAGTCGACCAAGTTCGCGTGAACCGGCTCGCCCGGCTCGCCGCTGCCGAGGCGGTCGCCTCGGCGGGTTGGGCAGCCCGCTGGACGGGGGATGAACGAACCGCCCTCGTCGTCGCCACCAGCCGCGGCCCGGCCGACCAATGGCTCGACGACCCGTGGGCCGGCACCAACCCGTCTGGCGGAACGCACGCGGACCGCGTCGACGGTCGGGCACCGGGGCCGGTCGCCGCCCCGCCGGTCGCCGCGTCCGATAAACACCCGGCGGGGCGGCGAACGCCGTCGGTCCGCCTGTCCGCGGTGGCCGACGCCGTGGCCGCCGCCTTCGGGCACGGCGTCGGGCCGCGGCTCACGCTGTCCGGTGCGTGTGCCGGCGGGCTCCACGCCGTCATCAGGGCCGCCTTGCTGCTGGCCCACGGCGACGCCGACCGGGCGGTCGTCGTGGCGGCCGAGTCGTCCCTCCACCCGCTGTTCCTCCAGAGCTTCCGCCGGCTCGGCGTACTGCCGCCGCCCGGCGGCCGGTGCCGGCCGTTCGACGTGAACCGCAACGGCTTCCTGTGCGCTGAGGCCGCCGCCGCCGTCGTCCTAGAGCGGGCAGCCGATAACAACGACCCTCGGCCCGGAGACGTTTGGCTCGATCGGTTCGCGTTGGGCGGGGACGCGACGCACCTGACCGGGTCCGACCCGGCCGGGGTCACCCTCCGCAGGTTGCTCGCCGTGACGATCGACGGTCGGCCGGTCGATGTGATCCATGCCCACGGGACCGGGACCGAGGCGAACGACGCCGCCGAGGCCTTCGCGATCGACGCCGTCCTCGCCGACGTCGCACCTGGCGGCGTCACCGAGCCAGGCGTCTACTCGCACAAGGGCGCGATCGGCCACACGGTCGGTGCCGCCGGGCTGGTGTCGGTCGTGCTGAACGTCCTGATGCACCGGGAGGGCGTCGTGCCGCCGAACGTCGGGACCGACAACCCGATCCCATTGCGACACGCCCGACTGTCCGCCACGGCCGTCGAACGAGAGGTCCGCCGGAGCGTCGCAATTGCCGCCGGTTTCGGAGGGGCAACCGCGGCAGTCAGTTTGGCGTCGGTTCCCGACTAGCGACGACTAGGTCCGACGGGCACCAACGAGCAAACGCCTAGGAAAGCAGGGCGAAAAGACTTGTAGCCACCCCACCCGTCTCTGAGGATCTAAACTTAACATAACATACATTATCGGACGTGGCGGGGCAGTCGGGTGCGGTGGCTTCTTCACACCTGCCAATGGGAATGTCGGCTCAGGCAGATCCTCCGACTTCAGCATGGCCGACAGCCGATTGTTTGTTAGGCGCGAACGTCCGTCCCCACCCTCCTTTTACCCAGTCAGGACGGCTGAGCCGCGAGTTGGCCGTCCGTGACGGGGTGCGATTGAAACACACGACGATCTGGATTGAACGGGATGGACGGCAGGCGGCCCGCGGCTGCGGGTCGCTCGGGTCGGGCTGACGTGCGGCGGCACGAGTGGCCGCGGACGGAGCGGCCGAATGACCGTTTCGCGTCTAACGGGCGGCGTTGGGCGGCAGCTCCAAGGGTGGGTGCAGCATCGCGCCCCTTTGACGAAGTCATCGACGGCGGGGCTTAAAACACAACCTCGAGAAGGCCGGAGACGGCGTCGGCCCAAGCCCCGCACGGAAGCCTGGGCCGATCAGTTCGAGCGGCGTTTGCGGACGGCGGGTTCCGGCTCCAATAGCCGCCGGTCAGGCCGCCCGACGGAAACCGAGCGTGGAGGCCAGCATCCGCCGGAACCCGTCGATCGGGACGGCCGGCTGCGGCGCCGACAGCGCCGGGATCGTCCGCCGCAGGCACCGTTCGACGGCGGCCGACAGCCTCTCGGCCGCGTCCGGGGCGTCGCGGTTCACCAGCTCGTTCGCCCCGGCCGCCATGGCCGCGGCGAACGTCTCCGGGTCGACGCTGGACGTGTACACGACGATCGGCAGCTCGACGGCCGACCAGAACGCCCTGACTTGGCGGATAAGGTCCAGCCCGTCGACCGGCAGCATGTCCAGCTCGGTCACGATCAGGTGCGGGACGCCACCGGTCTCGAAGGTCGGGTCGAACGCGTCCGGCTCCAGCGGGAACGCCGGCACGTTGCCGCGGAGCAGGTCCGTGCAGGTCCGGCGGGCCGAGGCGGTCGTGCGGTCGTAGACGTAGGCGTGGTTCATGGCGGGGGCTTTCGTGGTGGACGACGGCTAATTCGATGGTGTCGGGGCTGGTGGGCCGATGCGGCACCGCCCTACCCGTTTCCACCGAAGGATTATCGGACGGGCTCCGTCGCCGGCTTGAGGCGGCCCGTAATGAAGTCGTGGGCCCACCGCCCACCGCCCGCCGCGCGACGACGACGGCTGACCAAGCCGGCGGGCTTCGGGCGGGCGGGCCGCTTGGTTACGATCGTCCGGGAAATGGCCGACGACCTCCGCGACACACCGCCGCCCAGGACTGCCGCCTCGGCGTCCCCGCCCGCCCCCGCGACGCCATCGGCGAGCAAGGCTTGCCACCGTGCCGACGCGTTGGCGGTCGTCCGCCGGCTCCGCGAGGCGGGGCACGTGGCCTACTTCGCCGGCGGGTGCGTCCGGGACCTGCTGCTCGGGCGGGAGCCGAAGGACTGGGACGTGGCCACCGACGCCCCGCCGCCCCGCGTGCGGGGGCTGTTCCCCCGGACGCAGGCGGTCGGGGCGGCGTTCGGGGTGATCCTCGTCCGGATCGGCCGAAGCCAGGTGGAGGTGGCGACGTTCCGCTCCGACGGCCGATACGTCGACGGGCGGCGGCCGGAGGAGGTCGCGTTCACCACGGCCGACCGGGACGCCGAGCGGCGAGACTTCACCATCAACGGGCTGTTCCTCGACCCCCTGGCCGCCGCCGACGGGCCGGACGCGGAAGCCTCGGCGGACGCCGCAGCCGCGGACGACGGCAGGGTGGGCGGGCGGGTGATTGACTTCGTCGGCGGGCGGGATGACCTTAAAGCCGGGGTGATCCGCGCAATCGGCGACCCGGGGAAGCGGTTCGACGAGGACCACCTGCGAGTGCTCCGAGCCGTCCGGTTCGCCGCCCGGCTCGGGTTCGCGGTCGAGCCGACGACCGCCGCGGCGATCCGCCTTCACGCCCCCCAACTCGCCCGGATCAGCCCGGAGCGGGTGGCCGAGGAACTGCGGGCGATGCTGCCCCCCCCGACCCGCCCCGCCGCTTGGCGGATGCTGGTCGACCTGGGGCTGGCGGCCGTCGTGTTTCGGTTCGTGGCTGCTCCGCCGGCCGCGGCGGCTGGTACCGGGACCGGACGGGTCGACGACGTGTTCGCCTTCCTAGACCCGGGCGACCCCGTCCCGTTCCCGCTGGCGCTGGCGGCGGCGGCGCTCCAGTGGCTTCGCCATGTCCACGCCGCCGGCGCGGACGTCCGGCGTCACCTCACCAAACCGGCGGTTGCTGGGATCGTCGGTGGGCTCCGCAAGGCCCTGCGGCCGAGCAACGAGGAGGCGGATGCGGTCGAGGGGACGCTGCACGGGCTGGCCGTGTTGGCGGCCGACGAACCGCCGGGCGTCGCGGGGCTGAAGCGGTTCCTCGCCCGCCCGACGGCCGGCACTTCGCGGCGGCTGCTGGTGGCACTGGCGGCGGCAGGCGCGGTTGATGCCGAGCGGGCCGCCGTCATTGAGGCCCGACTGGCCGAGTTGGCGCAGACGGACTTCGCCCCCCCGCCGCTCGTCACCGGCGACGACCTGACGGCCGCCGGGGCGAGCCCCGGCCCGGCGTTCAAGCGGATGCTCGACGCGGCGTACGACGCCCAATTGGCCGGAGACGCGGTCACGCGCGACGACGCCATGGCGGTGGCGTCTAGGGCGGCTGCGAAGCCGTGATGTCGCGGCGAAGATGGCCAACGAAAAACGCCCCGCCGGTTGCGCATTAGGCGCGGCCGGCGGGGCGTCGTTCCAGGGTTGTGGACGGACCGTGGAAGCTTGGTCCGATTCCCTCAGGAACCGCTTCGACCACGGCTGACGCCGTCAGTGGCTGGCGTCCGGCTCCGCGGCACCCACCGCGGCGGGTGCCGGCTCGGCCGGCGCGGGTGCGGCGTCCGCGACAGGTGCGGGCTGGACGTCCGCCGCCGGGGCGGGGGTCGGTGCTGGGGCCGCGGGCACCACTTCGGCAGCGGCCGCCGCAGGCGGGTCATTCTCGATCGCCTTGACCTCGAGCGTCGAGAAGGTCAGCTTCGCGTCGCCCAGGAAGTACTTGATCGCCCGCTCGAGGTTCTCGACCGAGATGCCCTTGTAGATGCCGGCCAGCTTGCCGTCGACGTGGACCTCGCATTCGACCGGGTTCGTGTCCGACGCGACGGCCCGGCTGACGGACTCGCCCTGAGCCTTGGCGAGCGCCTTGCCGAGCTCGCCGGAAGCGCGGGCCTCGATCAGGACGACGTTCGCGTCCTCCTTCTCAACCGCCGCAGCCCCCGCGCCGGCGGCGACTGCCGCCGCCTTCGTGGCGGCCTTCGCCTTAGCGGTGGTCGTCTTCACCCGTTTGACGGTCGGCTTCGGGGCCCGGACCGGGCCGCCGATCGCCTGTTCGGCCGTGAAGTGCTCGGGGATGAACAGGATCCGCTGGCAGTTCGGGCAGAAGACGACCTCATTCCGGTTTTTCAATTTGTTGTAGATGTCCCGGACGAGGTCCATATTGCATGCGGTGCAGAGGTACTCCTCCTTCCGCCGGTCCGGCCGGTCGATGCCGGCCATCGCCTCGCCCTCGTACTTGTCGGCGAGCCGGTTGAAGATGTCGCGTGCCTTGTCGGGGACGTCGGCCTCGGCGACCGCCCGTTCGGGCTTGATCGCATCGACCTCGGCTTGAAGCTTCGTGAGCGTGTCGCCGGACGCGGCCTTCATCGCCGCCAGTTTGGTCCGCTCCGCCTCGGCCGCGGTCGTCAGGGTGGCGACCTCGCCTCGCTGCTTCTCGACCGCCTCGATCAGCGCGAGCGTCTGCTCCTCGACCTTGCCGCGATCGACCTTGCGCGTGTTGATCTCGACGAGGAGCGCTTGGTACTCCTTGTTGTTCTTCGCACCCTGCTGCTGGGTTCTGAGCTTCTCGATGTGCAGGTCGCGGCTCTTGAGGTCGAGTTCGAGGTGGGCGTGGCGGGCCTGGTTCTGCTTGAACGCTTCCTGAGTGAGCCGGAGCTTCTCGGTCAGATCGTTGACCCGCCGCTCCTGGATGCGGACGTTGTGGGCGGCGTCGTCGAGGCGGGACTTGGCATCGCGGAGCTTGCGGTCAGCCTCGAACAGCTTGACCAGAGCGACGTTCGTCGGACCCATAGACGCGTTTCCTTCCTGCGTGTGAAACGCCGAACTGCCGGAGGCCAAGGGGCAAGGGGCCGGTGCGGCGTTGGCGGGAGTTCCGGATTATCTACAAGTGGACGGCTATGGGAAGAGTCGACCCGACCAAACCGGCCCGCGCCCGCTCCAACCGCTCACAGTCTAAGGCTCGCGGCGCGGTACGCGGACAGTTCATCAAGGCGCCAGAGGTGTCCGCGGCCGCAAGGGGTTGGCCGGCAGGACCTGCCTCTTCTGATGCAGAAGCAGTGAGCCGACACGCGAGCCAAGTCTACAAACACTCAAACAAAAAGAGCCCGTGGCGGTTAGGCCACGGGCTCCTCGTCTTGTCGAGTGTATGGATACAGGAGGAGGAGGCCGTCCGCCCCGCATCGCTGCGGGGGTCCCCCCCCGCCCGGCCTCGCCCTTGCGGGCGGGGCGGGCGGGAGGACGAGGCGGGCGCTGACGTGTCCCGCGCTTCCCGG